>NZ_JAUCEU010000007.1:3227500-3512500 GCF_030348765.1 Neobacillus sp. CF12
TAAGCATCAGAGCTTAGCTTCTTGCTGCCTTGCGACGAGCTGAGGGATTACTTCCTCGAACTACTGCGGCGCAGGAGCAAAAAAAATAAAGCCTTGAGAGAATTGCTCCCTCAAAACTAAACAAACAAGTAACAGTCAACTTCTTATCAGTCCACAGGGACTGCATTATCCTTAGAAAGGAGGTGATCCAGCCGCACCTTCCGATACGGCTACCTTGTTACGACTTCACCCCAATCATCTGTCCCACCTTAGGCGGCTGGCTCCTTACGGTTACCCCACCGACTTCGGGTGTTACAAACTCTCGTGGTGTGACGGGCGGTGTGTACAAGGCCCGGGAACGTATTCACCGCGGCATGCTGATCCGCGATTACTAGCGATTCCGGCTTCATGTAGGCGAGTTGCAGCCTACAATCCGAACTGAGAATGGTTTTATGGGATTGGCTAAACCTCGCGGTCTTGCAGCCCTTTGTACCATCCATTGTAGCACGTGTGTAGCCCAGGTCATAAGGGGCATGATGATTTGACGTCATCCCCACCTTCCTCCGGTTTGTCACCGGCAGTCTCCTTAGAGTGCCCAACTGAATGCTGGCAACTAAGAACAAGGGTTGCGCTCGTTGCGGGACTTAACCCAACATCTCACGACACGAGCTGACGACAACCATGCACCACCTGTCACTCTGTTCCCCGAAGGGAAAAGTCCTATCTCTAGGAGTGTCAGAGGATGTCAAGACCTGGTAAGGTTCTTCGCGTTGCTTCGAATTAAACCACATGCTCCACCGCTTGTGCGGGCCCCCGTCAATTCCTTTGAGTTTCAGCCTTGCGGCCGTACTCCCCAGGCGGAGTGCTTAATGCGTTAGCTGCAGCACTAAAGGGCGGAAACCCTCTAACACTTAGCACTCATCGTTTACGGCGTGGACTACCAGGGTATCTAATCCTGTTTGCTCCCCACGCTTTCGCGCCTCAGCGTCAGTTACAGACCAGAAAGCCGCCTTCGCCACTGGTGTTCCTCCACATCTCTACGCATTTCACCGCTACACGTGGAATTCCGCTTTCCTCTTCTGTACTCAAGTCCCCCAGTTTCCAATGACCCTCCACGGTTGAGCCGTGGGCTTTCACATCAGACTTAAAGGACCGCCTGCGCGCGCTTTACGCCCAATAATTCCGGACAACGCTTGCCACCTACGTATTACCGCGGCTGCTGGCACGTAGTTAGCCGTGGCTTTCTGGTTAGGTACCGTCAAGGTACCGGCAGTTACTCCGATACTTGTTCTTCCCTAACAACAGAGCTTTACGACCCGAAGGCCTTCATCGCTCACGCGGCGTTGCTCCGTCAGACTTTCGTCCATTGCGGAAGATTCCCTACTGCTGCCTCCCGTAGGAGTCTGGGCCGTGTCTCAGTCCCAGTGTGGCCGATCACCCTCTCAGGTCGGCTACGCATCGTCGCCTTGGTGAGCCATTACCTCACCAACTAGCTAATGCGCCGCGGGCCCATCTGTAAGTGTCAGCGTGAACCGACTTTCAGCTTTTCCACATGAGAGGAAAAGGATTATCCGGTATTAGCTCCGGTTTCCCGAAGTTATCCCAGTCTTACAGGCAGGTTGCCCACGTGTTACTCACCCGTCCGCCGCTAACCTTCAGGAGCAAGCTCCTAAAGATTCGCTCGACTTGCATGTATTAGGCACGCCGCCAGCGTTCGTCCTGAGCCAGGATCAAACTCTCCAAGAAAGTTGATATAGCTCATTTGTTACGTTGGCTTAGCTTTTATAAAAAGCTAAAAAAATTGTTTGTTGACGTTCTTGTTTGTTTAGTTTTCAAAGAGCAATGTTTTAACAACAGGAATTATTGTAACATTTCCTGTATGTCGGTGTCAATTACTTTTTCAAAATATCTTTTTCGTAATTGGCAACAAAAATTAGTTTACTTTATTTCAAAAATAAAGTCAATCTTTTTTTACACATTCATTTAAGAAATAACTTGTCATTGAATGTCCCCATCAGGGAATTACTATATTACTATGATACCTAGGAAGAGTCAATACATTTATTACAGTTTTTTAGTGAAGAGCGTATTTGCTCAAAACTAATCAAACGTTTGATTAGTGTTTCTTCATACGTCTAGATGAATTTAATCAAACGTTGATTAGTATCAATACCTTACTATATTTCTTATATCATCAATATCTCTCGGATATCTTCTTCTGTTAGCGAAGAGGTTCCTTTATCTTTTGAATCAATAATTTCCTCTATTAATTCTCTCTTTTTTTCCTGCAGTTCATTCATTTTTTCTTCAATGGTGCCTCGCGCAACCAATTTAATGACTTGCACGATATTTGTTTGCCCCATCCGGTGAGCCCTGTCTGCTGCTTGTTCTTCTACCGCCGGATTCCACCATAGATCATAGAGGATAACAGTGTCTGCACCCGTTAAATTCAGACCCGTTCCTCCTGCCTTCAAGGAAATTAGAAAAAGGTTACGTTCACCTTCATTAAAGCGGTTTGTGAGTGCTAGCCGTTCTTCTGATGGAGTTTGTCCATCCAGATAGAAGAACGGCAACTCTTGCATAGCCATTTCTCTTCCGATCAGCTGGAGCATTTTTGTAAATTGCGAAAAAATTAAAACTCTTCTTCCTGCGAGTTTTGATTCCTCAATAATCCGTAGTAATTGCTCAAATTTCGCAGAACTTCCCTTGTATCCATCAACGAATAGGCTTGGATGGCAGCAGATTTGTCTCAGCCTCGTCAAGCCTGCCAGGATTCTGATTTTATTTTTTCGAAGTGTGTCCTTATCCAAATGTTTTAGCGTGTCATGTCTTAGTTTTGCTAAATATGCTGCGTAGAGTTTCTTCTGTTCTGGAAGTAACTCTACTAAGTCAATAGATTCAATTTTTTCAGGAAGCTCTGACAAGACTTCCTCCTTCAACCTTCGCAGTAAAAATGGACGGACTCTTCTTGCAATCTGCTTTCTTGTTAAGTGGCTATATTCCTTCAGCCCTTGGAAGAGTTTAGGAAATACCACATGGAAGATGGACCACAACTCTTCCAAAGAATTTTCCACTGGAGTACCTGTTAGAGCAAAACGGTAATCCGCCTGTATTTTCTTAACTGTTCTCGCTGTTTGCGTGATAGGATTTTTAAAAGCCTGCGCTTCATCAAAAAACACGGTGTGATAGGTTTGTTTCTCGTACCAGACAATATCCTTTCGCAACAAAGGATAAGAGGTAATAACAATATCTGAATCAGCAGCTAGTTTTTGTTTCGCTGTCCGCTCGCCCTTTTTTCCATCCAGGATGACAGCATGCACTCCCGGAGCGAATTTATTAATTTCACTAAGCCAGTTATAGGTTAATGATGAGGGACAGACAATCAGAATCGGAAGTTTATTTTTACGAACAAGTGGAAGTTCTGAAAGGATATAGGTAATACTTTGAAGGGTTTTTCCTAGTCCCATATCATCTGCAAGAATTCCTCCAAATCCATAACTGGCAAGAGTTTTCATCCATTTGTAGCCATGAACCTGATAGCCTCTTAAAATTGGTGCCACTAATTCTGGTACCTCAAACTGCATACAGCTTGGATTATAGATGGTATCCAAAAACTTACGGAACGACTCTTCAATTGTAAATGTGGTATCATCTTCAACTGAGTCAAGTAGTTTAATCCCCCGAATGATGGGAAGATTTAATCCTGCTTCGAGATCCTCCGCCTGGACAGGTGCGGCATTTAGAAAACGTTGGATTTCTTCAAATTCTCGTGTCTCCAATGAAAGCAGCGCCCCGTTCCGCAATCGATAATATTTCCTTTTTTCCTGAAGAGCGGATAAAACCTCTTTTATCTGTCTCTGCGGGATGCCGTCCATATCAAATTTAAATTCCAGCCAATTTGTTCGCTCTTTTTTTACCTTAACCCTAATCTTTGGAAATGCGCTTTCTTTAAAGATCCGGTTTCTTACAGCTGTTGTTGCATAAATTTGTACAAGCTTTTGCAACTTAGGAACAACATGATATAAAAACTCATACTCTAACTCTTCGTTATGTAAAAAGTATCCGCTGTCTGTAGTGGCAAAAGAACTTTCCTCCATCAACTGGAGTATCTGGTTTTCCTTTTCTACATCCCTAATAAGAATGGGACCTTTCTGTAATTCTCGGCCTTCCAAAGGGTTAATTACGATATTTTCGTACTGAAACTCCAGGCCCGCTACCAGTCGATTTTTCAAACGATCCAAATAAAGTTTTGCAACTAACGGCGTCTTTTTGTAACGGTTCGTTAAATTTTGTGGCAATTCAACCTCACCGAGTTTCTTTAAACCTGGGACTACACTCTCTAGAAAATAATCAATTTGTTCATTCGGAATTTCTATTTGATTTGTTTTTGATTCCTCTAACATTTCTTTAAGTTCCGCTAGTCTTCGGGAATCTGTTTCTTCAAGCCTAATAAACTTACCCTTATATAGAACAAAGTGATAAGAATCTAAAACCGTTAAATGATTCAACCCTTTAATCCTCAGATGAAAGCCCTGACCCATGGAAGGTGCAAAGACAAACTGTAGAGGCAGAATTTTTTCCGTTAGAACCAGACCTTCAAACGTCTCCCCCTCATTTTCAACTTTCACGAGGGGTGCTTTTGTCAGTAGAACCAAGAGTCTTTCCCATGAAGATGGCGGAATGAGTAACTGACTAGGGCTGAACATATCATCTAACCCGTTTACCATTGTACTTATATACATTTTTTCATCTTGCTGCACATGAAAAAGTTGTTGAATCACATCATCGGTTTCTTTTTGAAAACAATGTTCATTTGGGTTAAAGGTGAAAGTGTCGGAAAGGACGCCTTGTTTCCCTACTTTTATCTGTGCTAAAAAATGGCGTATATTCACCACTTTAACGTTTCCTATCTCTAATTCTATTCCTAACAGGGTCTTGCCCTTCTCAACATTTACTGGCTTACATAGAAAATTCACTTCAAGAACTTGTCTATTCTCAAAATGAAGTTGATGACCGCTTTTTCGCTTCGGCTGCTCTGTGAAAAGGGTCAGCAAACCAGTTGTCAATGCCTGTTTGGTTGAAGAATCAACACCTTCAGCACTTCTTACAGTCGGTAATGTTCCTTGCTGTTGATATTCATAAATAGTAAGCAAAACGGCAGCAATATGCTGACAATCATTTTTGACGGATGCGAGGGTTGGACAACTGCATGAGGTTCTTAGTCCACCGCTTTCTTCTATATTCAATGTGACATAGAAATCTTCCGTTCCTTTAACGGTTGCCTCACATCGATCATCACTATAATAATCAAACGTTACTTTCCCTGCTCTATAAAAAGAATCCCCTCGTTTAAAGGAGACGGTACCGCACATTTCCTTAATCTGTTTCTGGCTTAAAGTAATCTTCAAATGTTCCGCTCCTCTCCGGGTATCTTTATTACTTAATACGAAGGTGACATTTCACACTGTCCATTCCACACGGACAGTGTCCACGAGCGGTGCCTGTCACTCATACTGTTGTCACCCATACTGTCACCCATACACCATTATATCAAAACTTTTTAGTGATTGACGGCACATGGCACCTGGTTTATCGTTGTGTATGGATAGGAGGATGAGGAAGTTGGCAAAGTTATATGGGGCTTTATTTACTCTTAGTTTGATTTGGGGGACGTCCTTTTTATTTATTAAGCTCTTAGTTGAGCCGCTCGGAGCCTGGGGAGTCGTTTTTGGACGATGTTTATTCGGGACAGTTATTCTTTTATTAATTATGGCATTTCGAAAGGAATGGAAGGGTTTCAAAGGGTTGCCGTTCGGAATGATTGTTCTTGTTTCACTCTTAAATAATGCCATTCCTTGGTTTTTAATTGCGCTAAGTGAGACGAAGATTACGAGCAGTTATGCCTCATTGATAAATGCTACAACCCCGATATGGACCATGATTATCGGTTTTCTTTTCTTCCATAATCGATTACGGTTGTTTCAGTGGTTTGGAATTGCACTTGGATTTATTGGTATTATCATACTGTCCGGAGTTGATGTTACGAACATTAAAGATCAGTCCATTGTTGGTTTATTGACGATGGTTGGGGCTACGCTATGTTATGGTTTTTCAACACATTTTACGAAGAAATACCTATCAACAATTGGTGTGACTATGATTTCCCTCAGTACACTAATTGTTTCTGCAATTATTAGTTTCATTATGGTACTTATTACAGATCGAACCATTTTTACAATGATGCTGGAACCATCCATTTTTGGGGCATTAGTTGGTCTTGGCGTTTTCGGGTCTGGCTTAGCATATCTTTTATATTATTATTGTATTCAAAAAGGAAGTCCTGAATTTGCTTCCTTGGTCACGTATTTGGTTCCAATTTCCGCCATGCTCTGGGGTGCGTTTATTCTTAATGAAGTCATCCATCTGTCCATGCTAACTGGGTTTATTTTAATAATAGGTGGAGTGTATGTATCTTCAAGAAAGCCAAAAGAAAAGAATATTCCAATGAGTAAAACTGCTTAATAGTAAAATATCCGCAATAAATAAGCCTACTCCCTATATAAAAAGGAGTAGGCTTTTGTTTTATTACTACTTATTCTACAAATTGATAATTTATATTGGAGTTATCGATCAATTTAAGGTCCTTCGGTATTTTTAGGTAAAGGATGCTAGTTCCACCGTAAAACCTGGTTGAGTGCCTGAACGGTTTCTCTCCTGTGAATTGGTTGACTGTAAATGCCTGTTGAAACTGGGAGAATTTAAGTTTGACTTTTTCTGGATTCATGATGGTTAATGTATTTTCATTTAGTTCGATGCGCAGCGGGTTTTCTAGTTCAGTGATTTCCATGTTATTTACGCCTGAACGTGTTTTATAATGAAGTGCTTCAATTTTACCATCATTCGTCGGTTTTCTCTCTACAATTACTGCAGAATTAATAAGTTCATCGTTTTCGGTTGCAATATTAAGTTCTTGCTCCTCAAACCTGAGACTCCATGTCTTATTAATGAATTTATCGTCTATCTTAGCGGTATTTCCCTCAATCGCTGCTTCATATAACTCCGTGCTTTCTTTGTCTAAGTCATGACTATTACTTATGATTTTGTAGGTTACTTTTTCATCAGGAAGTAAGGGACTCACACCTGTACAAATAAGGAGGATAGCAACATAACCGCCCAGCATCCAACGTATCCGGCTTCCCAGAAGGATTTTTTTCACCCTGCCACTTCTCATAAATCTTACAATAGCGAAGATAATAATGAAGATTATTAGAAAAGGTACAAGAAAAGTCATTACCTCACCTCCATTCTATTTGACAATGCTATGGAACTAGAAAAAAGCAAAGCTACAACGATGAGTACCTTCAAAACAAATAGTAAAATGGATGGTTCGGTAAATATAAATTGATATACGCTTTCCACCCATTCAAAGCCCATACTTCCCACTCCGAGGATTCCAGCACCGATAATAATTCCTGGAATCAATACCACAAATACTTTACTTATTTGAACGAGTGTTCCAAAAAAATACCCGAGCCCGGAAAAGAGTAGGATGTAAAAAATAGTTGAACTGTAACCAATTATTATTTCTGATAGTGAATGATTTGCCGAAATATATCCATGGCCGCCAAAGAAGTACATGATAATTCTCATTAATGAGGTTGATAGCATCGCCGTAATTCCACCAACGATACTTGCTGTTAGTAAAAATAGCACGTTTGAAAGATTACTGCTTAATCGATTAGTTACAAACGCAAAATCATCATTTTTATACGCGGTTGTTGTAATCAGAATCGCTGTAATAAAAGCCCATAGTATCGTAAAAATAATAACCATATCTGCAGAATAAAACTGAACATCAATTTCAATACTCTCACTGCTCGAACCCATCATTCCAACACCATTAAAAGAGAAAAATACCGCTAATAACTGGATAAAAATGAGCGAAATATAAACTTGTTTATACGCCATTAATTTATAAGAATATTGCTTTTTAACAATCTCCAGCAAACTAGTCTTGGATAAAGACATCGTCGATTCCCCCTTTTGTTTTACTTGTTAAGTACACACACACATCACTAGAGGATACTGGCGTTAGGGTGAGACCAGATGTCTTGGCTTGTTGAACTTCAGTCTCAGATAGGGTATTTCTTACAACCGCAAATGTACGGTCTAATCCGATATTCTTCGAATGAATGACCTCTTTGTTCTCTGTACATTCATTCACGTCTTCTGTCAATCCTTGAATGCCAATTGCCCATTCTTTTAGTTCTCCTATCGGCATATGCAGATGTTCTCTTCCATCTTTTAAGAGCAGGATATCCTCTAATAAATCCTCAATTTCATTTAGGTGGTGACTTGAAAGTAAAATGGTTCGGGGATAAGCGATATAATCTTTAAGCAAGGCACGATAAAAGTCTTTGCGGACGGCCGCATCCATACCAGTAGTTGGTTCATCAAACATCGTTAATGCACAGCGAGCCGATAATCCTACTATCATATTAAATGTACTTTTCATACCTTTTGAGAGATCATTGTAATAGTGGGTTGATTGAAAAGAAAAATAGTCAAAAAGGCGGCTAGCGAGCTCATGATTCCAATTTTCATAAAAAGTTGCTGATACATTTAGTATTTCTTTCAATGTTAATGCTGTTGGGAAATTCATTTGGTCATTAATATAAATGACATTGGCCGAGACCGTAAGATTGTTAAATGGCATTCTTGAAAAAACCTTTATTTCTCCTGAAGTCTCCCTTAAGAAACCGGCAATGATTTTTAGCAGCGTCGTTTTCCCCGCACCATTACGACCTATCAAACCTGTAATCTTATTTTCTTCAATTGTAAAAGATAAACGATTTAACGCTGTCGTTCTTCCATAAACTTTCGTTAATCCGTTGCACTCAATAACACTCATTCCCCTACCTCCCCTGTTTTAACATCTTTTATCATCTGAATTAGGTCCTCTTTGCTCACATTCAACCGATCTGCTTCCATGACAATATCAATGACTAGCTTTTTTAAGGTTTGATTTTTCCGTTTGTTGATGATATTTTCCTTCGCGGTTGGTGAAACAAACATTCCAAGTCCACGTTTTTTATACAAAATATTTTCATCTGCCAAAAGAGTTAAGCCCTTTGCTGCGGTTGCTGGATTAATCGTAAACAACTCTGCGAGCTGGTATTGCGAGTAAATTTTTTGGTCACTGCCAAAATTCCCGTTCAAAATCTCTCTCTCCAGCCATTCTGCGATTTGCAAATAAATAGGCTGACTTCCGTCCATATTAAGAATCAAACCCTTTTCCTCCTTCCTAATATAGTACATTACTGTTGTAATGTACTATATCACAACTTTCAAAATTATGACAGCTGAATTTTGGATATTTTTCCATTTTCTCAAAATAAAAAAGCCTGATTCCCTGTAACTTTAAAAGGAATAAGGCTTAAATATAGATGCTATAGTACCAATCGTATTTGATTTCCTGACGGATCGCTTACTACGTAATACTCTGTTTCTTTTTGCACTGACGACCCTAGCTGTTGTAGTTGTTGAAGCGTTTTTTCCCTGGTTGCTTCATCCGGAAAAACGAGCGTATACCAATTAAGTCCCACACTATTTTGAGGTGGAGTAGGCGCCCCCACTCCCTGCCACGTATTAATGGCAATATGATGGTGGTATCGTCCTGTTGATAAAAAGACCGCTTGTGGATAATGGCTGACAATCTCAAAACCGAGCCCCTTTGTGTAAAATTCTTCTGCTTTCTGTAAATCTCCAACATGAAGATGAATGTGTCCCATAACCGTCCCAGAAGGTAATCCCTTCCATTCCGCATCACTTTCTGCCAGGATACTATTCCCATCCAGTTCCTCGGTCACCATATCCACCAAACCATTTTTCCAAGTCCACTCCTTTGAAGGACGATCTCGGTATACCTCTATCCCATTCCCATCCGGATCAGTAATATAGAGCGCCTCACTAACATAATGATCAGCCGCACCAAGCCCGTAACCTGTTCCAAGGAAATGGCGTAAAAAGACAGATAAGTCCGCACGACTTGGCAGCAAAATAGCAAAGTGATAAAGCCCTGACATTCGTCCTTCTTTGGGAATTACATTTTCCGGCTGCTCAAGAGTCACTAATGGTGTTTTCCCATCTGTTGATAATGCAGCCTTCCGATCTGTTTTTTCTAAAACTTGAAAACCAATAATATTTTGATAAAAAGTTAGCGCCTTTTCTAAATCTTTCACTTTAAGATTAACTTCGCCCACATAAATATTTGGTTTCTGATGAAAACCTTCCATTGCTTATTTCCCTCCATTCATTGCTTATTATTTAATTACCGTTCAAAAGAAATTCACGCCATAGTTTACATTCTACTACATACGTAACAAAACTTAACTTTTTGACCGCCAGTAACAATATTTACAGATAATTAAAAAAGTTTATTCTTTCTTAACAAATCTTTACACTCCCTTAATTAACATTCCGTTTTGGACTGCCTATAATCATAAGGGAAAGTTACTTAATCACCTAAAGGGGAGAATGATTATATGGATCGCCGTTTATTTTTAACCTATGTTGGAAGTAGTACTGCAGCACTAGTTGCAGCATCATCTGGAATTGGGGCATTAACAGGTAATGCAATGACTGGGAACCATTTAATGAATGGACAGCCATCTGGAAAGGGCAACTCACTTACATCACCTTTTAAACCAATTAGTCGAACCTGGGAAAACGATGTGGTACTCCCTAAAGGGTACAACTACTCCATTATCGCTTCTTATGGTGATGTGATTAACTCAAAGGGTGAAAAATTTGGGGATGCTGCTGACCTTACTGTTTATTTTCCAATTGATAGTTTAAAAGGTGGAAACAATTCCGAAGAAGGCTTGATTTGGGTAAATCACGAGTTCCCTGAACCCGAAAACTATATGAAAATGTTAGGAATCAATCAATCTACTTTTAAAAAGGAAAATCTAGCAAGCTATCCGGAGCTTCTTAAAATGGAAAAAGAAGCTGTCGGCGGTTCTGTCATTCACGTTAAAAAAGAAAAAGACGGATGGAAGCTTGTTGTAAACGATACATATAATCGCCGTGTCGATGGAAATACTCCGATTGAATTAACGGGTCCAGCACGTGGAAGTAGTGCTGTAAAAGGTGCAACGAAAGTGTTTGGCTCTTTAGGAAACTGCAGCGGCGGACGTACACTTTGGAATACAGCTTTATCCTGTGAAGAAAACACAGAATATGGCGATGATTATGGCTGGCCTAATTTTACGGATGAACATTACGGCTGGGTTGTCGAGGTCGATCCCTTTGATCCAAAAAGACCTGTCCGAAAGCATACTGCCCTAGGTCGTTTTTCTCATGAAAATACTGCAATGGGTTTAACCAATGACGGTCGTGTTGTTGTTTATATGGGTGATGATAAAAGTGATGCATGTTTCTATAAATTTATCAGCAGTAAGAAATTCAATCCTGCCAATCGCGAAGCCAATTTCGATATCTTAGAAAGTGGAACTTTATATGTGGCAAGTATGAGCCAACAAAAATGGATTGCCCTTGATCATGCAACGAATTCTACTCTGCAAAGCAAATATGTTGATCAGGCTGCAGTTTTAACAGATGCACGCACTGCAGGTATTGCTGTCGGCGGTACGAAATTAGACCGTCCAGAAGATGTGGAAATTCATCCTCACGATGGATCAGTTTTCTTAGCGTTAACAAACAACACTGGTCACGGTAATTTCCATGGTCAAATTGTTCGATTTGCACCTGCAAACGGCGACCATGCAAGTGAATCCTTCACGTTTGAAGTATTTGTTGCCGGCGGACAGCAAAGCGGGATTACCTGCCCGGACAATCTTCACTTTGACAGCAAAGGGAACCTATGGGTTGTGGAAGATTTTGGTGCAACAGAAACAAACCAGTATGCTGCTTATAAAAACTGTGGTGTATTCATGATTCCAACTGATGGTAAACAATACGGGGAACCTTTCCAATTTGCCTCAGGTCCAAAAGGCAGTGAACTTACAGGTCCATGGTTAACGCCAGACGAAAAAACTTTATTCTTAGATGTGCAGCATCCAAGTACATGGAATCAACATCCCGGACAAACATTTGGCCGTTCTTGTTTGATTGCTGTACAAGGTGGAAGCTTTAAATAACCATCTGGAAGGAGCAATTCTCATCATGTTCGTTTGTTCAAACCACGTAAGGGATGCCTTGAGGCTTATGTTTGTTCCTCATATTAAATTAATTGCAGAGGAAGAGAGCTTTCGATGTCATCTTTGTAAAAATAAGGCCAAATATAAGCTATTTCATTACGCCCATCTAAGGAATAGACCAAAGAAAGTTATATAAAGGAGGGATTTTTACAATGCTACAAAACATAGGTATTCCAGGCTTAATACTTGTCCTTGTGATCGCACTAATCATTTTCGGACCATCAAAACTACCGGAACTAGGCCGTGCTGTTGGCTCAACCTTAAAGGAATTTAAAAAATCAACCCGCGATTTGGTCTCGGATGATTCCACCGATAAAGTACAGTCCAAAAAGGAAGAAAAAACAATTTAAACGTTTATCTAAGGAAGATGCGAGCAGCTGGTTTGTGCTTGCATCTTTTTTAAGGAGGGAAACCGTTGTCGAAACCACAAGATATGGATTTAATCGGTCATTTTGAAGAATTACGCAAACGGCTTATTATTACACTAGGCACCTTCATGGTTTTGCTGATTTTAGCCTTTCTCTATGTTGAGGATATTTATCAATGGCTTGTACGAGATTTAGAGGTTAAATTGGCTATTCTAGGACCAAGCGATATTTTATGGGTATATTTATTGCTATCCTGCGTCATCGCAATTTCAGGAACTATACCCATGGCTGCCTATCAAATCTGGTTGTTTGTCCGTCCAGCATTGAAGGAAATGGAAAGGAAAGTCACACTTGCCTATATTCCAGCATTATTCCTCCTTTTTATCATAGGAATTAGCTTCGGATATTTCGTCATTTTCCCGATTGTCTTTCAATTCCTTCTCTCCTTGTCGGAGGATATGTTCATGACTTTCTTTACCACAGAGAAGTATTTTCAGTTCCTGCTTCATATGACCTTGCCTTTTGGATTCTTATTTGAACTTCCTGTTGTGATCATGTTCCTGACCAGTCTTGGAGTACTGAACCCATATCGATTGCAAAAGATTAGAAAATACTCCTATTTTGTTCTTATCGTAACAGCTGTTTTAATCACGCCTCCGGATTTACTATCAGATATTTTGGTAATCATCCCACTTATCTTTTTATATGAGTGTAGTGTTTTGTTATCGAAGGTGGTTTATAGACGAAAACAAAGATTCGAAGTTGCCGCTTGAGTTCTAGTTCTTATTCTCTAGTGTTCCTAATAGAATGGTTTATGACTTCTATATAAATAGGTAAAGGGGATGTTTTTATGAAGATTCAACGGCTTGGACATGCTATGTACATTTTAACGAGTGGTGAAGGGAAAAATTATTTAATCGACCCTTTTTTTGATATGAATCCTGGTTTTCCCAAGGAGTTAAACATAGCTAGTTTCTATCAATCTATCGATTGTGTTTTTCTAACACACGGTCATTTTGATCATACAAGCGGTTTGTCAAAAATCGTGGAGCACAAACCGGAGATCATGATTGTTGCTCAATATGAACTAGCATTAATACTTCTCCAACAAGGCATTAAAAATGTCCTTCCGATTAATATTGGCGGTTCGGTATCGTTTGATGATGTAACCGTAACAATGGTTCAGGCAAGGCATTCTTCCTCCTATGGAGAAACAACAGGTACTCCGGTATATGCCGGGGAGTCAGCGGGATATGTGTTTGATTTTAAAAACGACTATACTCTCTATCATTCAGGTGATACCGCCTTAATGGCAGATATGAAACTGATCCAAGATGTTTATCAGCCTGAAATTGCCATTCTCTCTTCATCCGGACACTTTACCATGGGACCAAAAGAAGCTGCCTATGCTGTTAGGAATCTATTAAATGTAAAATATGTAATCCCTAGCCACACCTTCCCAACAACTGAAACAGCAGCCTCACCAGAATCATTAGCACAATTATTGGCGGCCTTCCCAATAGTAGAATTTATGATCGATAGAGACAACGAATTAAAAGAACTACTAAAAGATTATAAAAAAACCATCGTCATCCCCTTAGCATATGGAGAAGAAAGAGAGTTTCAGTTAAAAGACTAAAAATGGCTGCTATAGATAAAAGGGATACTGCCAGAGGCAGTATCCCTTTTATCTATAGTAACTGTCCGCCTGAGGTGGACAGTGTCCACGAGTGGTGACAGGCACCGAGTTGGTCATCTGGAATGAGCGATATTAGTTACGCTTCGCCAGGCGGATTACATTCCAAGATAACTGAGGTAATACTGCGGTAACTCCGTCATTTTCAGTTTTTGCATTACCATTTGAATGTGGGGCAACTGGTGTACCTTTAGCAGAGTTCGTTTGTTTTAGATTGCCATCATTTTCAAGAACAATATGCTCTACTACTTCATAACCTTCAAAGTTCCGGATATCCACAGCCAGTTCTAACCCTTCTTCCAAATGACGGTTTACAGCAAAGATTGTTAATGTTTCATGCTCTTCATTGTAAACAGCCGTAGACTCTAGATAAGGAACGTCCGTGAAATCCTTACTATCATACTTAGGGCTTGATACGATTGGATTTAAAGAAACGCCGCGTCCATACACAGAAGTATGCATATATGGATAAAAAGTAGTTTGCTTCCAAGCTGGTCCATTGTCTTCTGTCATAATTGGTGCAATGACATTGACCAATTGGGCCAGGCAGGCAATTTTCACACGGTCTGCATGCTTTAATAAGGTAATGAGCATACATCCAACCAATAAAGCGTCTTCAAAGTTATAAACATCTTCTAATTGAGGTGGTGCAACACTCCATGGCTCAATTTTCTTATCTGCCTCATTGCTGTGATACCAAACGTTCCATTCATCAAAGCTGAGGTTGATTTTCTTTTTACCGCGTTTTTTCGCTTTAATATAGTCGGCAATTGAAATAACCGATTTAATAAAGTCATCCATTTCTAGAGACAATGCTAAATAATTTGAAATATCATTGTCACGGTTACCGTAATACTGGTGTAGCGAAATGAATTCTACATGATCATAGGTATGATCAAGAACAGTTGCTTCCCAGTCAGCAAAGGTCGGCATATTGCGGCTTGAACTTCCACATGCAACAAGCTCGATTGTAGGATCTACCCACTTCATTACTTTCGCAGCTTCTTGAGCCAGACGGCCATATTCCGCAGCTGTTTTGTGCCCGATTTGCCATGGACCATCCATTTCATTACCAAGACACCAGGTTTTAATTTTGTATGGGTCCTTTACGCCATGAGAAATACGAAGATCACTATAATAAGAACCGCAGGGATGGTTGCAATATTCTACTAGATTTCTAGCAGCGTCAATACCACGGGTTCCTAGGTTAACAGCCATATTTACGTCCGCATTGATTAACTGTGCCCATTTCATGAACTCGTTGGTGCCCATTTCGTTGGTTTCTGTTGTACGCCAAGCTAAATCTAAACGGCGCGGACGGCTTTCTACTGGCCCTACACCATCCTCCCAGTTATATCCGGAAACAAAGTTACCACCCGGATAGCGGACAAGCGGAACTTGAATTTCCTTAACCATTTCAATAACATCTTGGCGGAATCCATTTTCATCGGCTTGCGGATGTTCTGGATCATAAATGCCGCCATATACTGCACGGCCTAAATGTTCTATGAAAGAACCATAGATTCGATTATCAATTTCAGAGATTTTAAAGTCTTTTTCTAAAATCATTTTTGCTATATTTTTGCCCATGTTCCCTGTCCCTTCTTTCTATCAGATAGAGTTTGCAAAACCAACGGCTTCGTTTCTATAAAACTATGAGTAATTAACTAATCTTTTCCCATTTTGCTTTCCTGCAAATGGAAATCTCCTGTTTTAAAACTTGGCACCAATTCGGACTATACATCCGCTATGAGCATAAGTGGTTAATAGGATAGGAAGGATTACATCACTATCACACTCAGGTTAATATTAAACACTTTAATTTATAAGCAAGTAGGTCATCCGTACAAGAATCATAATTATTTGAGAAATTGCTATCTATCACACCTATAAATTATTGGTGTTGTACACAACCTCAGAACTTGTACGTATAACTTTATACCCTAATTTTACCACCACTCCATACTTTTTCAAGAGACTTGACTATATATTTAAAAAATTCTATACATACAAGTTGACCCTTTTTCCCAATGTAATCCTTCCACTTATGTACGTTCATGCTGTAATAGTTTTCAAGAAGAAACGCACAGCATAAAAAGGATACCACCAACGGCAGTATCCTTTGTTATTCGTAACTTTTACGTATATTTAGCAACTGTCCGCCTGAGGCGGACAGTGTCCACGAGCGGTGACAGGCACCGAGTTGCTCACCATTATTCATTTAAGAATGCCCAAGCATATTGCGCGTAGAGTTCTGCTCCTGTTGCGAGGGCGTCTTCGTCGATGTTGAATTTGCCGTGGTGGTGGGCCCATTCTGTGTCTTTTACCCGATTTCCGCTGCCGACTAGGGCAAAGCTGCCTGGTGCATGGTCGAGGTATTCACTGAAGTCTTCGCCGCCCATGGTTGGTTTTTCGTTATAGACCACATCATCCCCAAACGCATCTGCGGCAACTTTTTGAACTAGGTTTGCACTGTATTCATCGTTAATTACCGCTTTGGTTCCACGGATATATTCCACCTTTGCGGTTGCACCGTATATCGCAGCTACCTGGTCAGCGTAATGCTGGAGCTGCGTTTCAATATGGTCCCTCGTTTCAGGGTGGAAACAGCGGACGGTCCCTTCAATTACTGCATTTTCAGCTATTACATTGAATCTGGTACCAACGACCATCTTTCCAATCGTCAGAACGGCAGGATGTTGAGCATCAACAGTTCTTGATACAACAGTTTGTACATTCATGACGAAGGATGACGCTACGATCGCAGCATCAATACATGCATGCGGCATGGCTCCATGTCCGCCTCTGCCCTTGAACGTGACTCTAAATAAATCTGCTGAAGCAAAGGACGGTCCAGGGGTACACGAAACTTTGTGCGTTGGCATTTGAGACCAAATGTGGATACCAAAGACGTTATCCACTCCTTCCATTGCACCTTGTTTCACCAATGCTTTTGCTCCTTCTGCTACTTCTTCTGCCGGCTGGAATAATAGTCGCACATTACCCGGCAATTCTTCCTTTATATCATTAAGCGCTTTGGCGGCAATTAATAGCATGGCTGTATGGGCATCATGGCCGCAGGCATGCATTTTCCCTTCCTCTTTAGAGGCATATTCTAAATCCTTATTCAGTTCCTCCACCTGCAATGCATCCATGTCTCCACGTAAGGCAACCGTTTTACCCGGCTTGCCCCCTTGAATTTCCGCTATAACACCTGTGGGTTCGGTTTTTCGATAGGAGATACCTAATTGATCAAGGTATTTACATACAAATTCAGTAGTTTTGTATTCCTCCCAGGATACTTCTGGTTCGGAGTGAAGCGTTCTCCGTAACCGTGTGAGTTCTTCACTATATGTTTGAATGGCTTCTTTTATTTTTGCATGTATCATGCTTATTCCGCCTCCGTTAACTTTTTGGCTGCTTCATATAGTACCTGAACAGCATTTGCTATATGACTTGAGTCGGACCATTCTTCCGGACAATGGCTTAACCCACCTTTACTCGGAATAAACAGCATACCTACATTCGTAAAATCAGAAAAGACCATAGCATCGTGACCTGCGCCGCTGTTGATCGAACACTTCGGAATACCTAGCTCACTGCTCTTTCTTTTTAACAAAGAGACAATATCCTTGTCCATCTCTTTTGGTTGTATATATAAAAGCTGCTCAACACTTACTTCAATACCTTGCTTACTATAAAAATCCGCTAAGTCTTTCACTTTTTGGATAACATTCAAAACATTGTCTTCCTTGCCTGAACGGATGTCCACTGTAAAAACTGCCATATTAGGAATGACATTCGCTCCATTCGGGAATACATTTAATCGTCCAGTAGTAACAACTGTGCCTTCCCCTTCTGATTCGGCAAGGTCTGGGAATTGTGCAATCATCTTAGCTGCAGTGACTAATGCATCGGCTCTACGATCCATCGGAGTGGTACCAGCATGTCCGGCTTGCCCCTTTACCGATACTTCTAATTGAGTCAAACCAACAATTGCTTCAACGACTCCAATGGGGATACCTTTTTCTTCAAGGATTGGTCCTTGTTCAATATGCATTTCCAGGTATGCCTTCATGGTTTTTGGATCTCTTTTTTTCGAAAGCGAAGGGTCAAGACCAATTTTCTTCATGGCATCGACAGCATATACGCCATCTTTATCTTTTAAACGATTAAAACCTTCACCATCTAATAATCCTACAATTCCACGTGATCCCATCAGTCCGCCGCCAAATCTTGACCCTTCCTCTTCAACAAGAGCAATCACTTCTAAAGGATATTTTGGTGTTAATTTGTTCTCCGCAAATAGTGCTGCAACTTCAAGTCCTGCCACAACTCCCGCTGGTCCATCATAGGAGCCGCCATTTGGAACGGAATCAAAATGGGAACCAATAAGAACACTTGGAGCATCCTTTAATGTACCTTCAAGCTTTCCAAAAATATTACCAAATCCATCTTCCCGAACAATTAAACCGTATTCTTCCATTTTCCTTTTTATATATTGGCGTGCCTGCAAATCCTCCGTACTATAGGTAAGCCGGGTAGTACCTTTGCCCGGTGTAGCGGTAAAGGTACTCAATGTATCAATATGGCTTTCAATTCTAACCTGTACGTGTTCTATATTTACTTCTACTTTTGTTTCCATATACTCCAATCCCTTTCCTTACAAGAATCCTACGAAGATACCAGCTAGTACAACAGACACAATGGTAACGGTGATGAATCCTCCGACAAGCATTGGGGGCAGCATGTTGCTGGTCAGCATTTCTCTTTCTTTTTCATCTTCTGTTAAGGATTTAATAACTTCGTTTGTAATAATGTAATCAGCTGGAAAGCCATATAAGGCAGTTAGTGAAACCGCAAACGCCATTTCTTTACTTACTTTTAAAATCTTTCCGGCAATGAATGAGAAGATATACATTCCGATTACACCTAATACAATGGTTCCGACAAGTGGATAAATGATTTCAAGCATCATGCTTGGTGTCGCTTGTTTTAATCCGTCAAAGATGAACAGCATAAGCGCCATGATGGCAAATCCAAAACCGTTTGCTTTTTGTAAAACCTGCTTTTCAAGGAATCCAACACTAGTAGCAATAACCCCGAATAATAAGCAAAGTACAAACGGGCTGACTGCAACAACCGGTGCTAATAGCGTTGAAGTTTGATAGGCTAAGAATGCGACCAATGACAGCCTTAAAAACTTAAAGAAATCTGTATTATATTTTTCCGGCATATTTTTAAAAAGTTTTAACTCAGGCTTTGCAACCGCTGACGCAGCTGCGACTTCAGCTGCAGCTTTCCCTTGTGCTTTTTCCGCAAGTTGTCCGCTGCGATATTGTTGTAGTAGTCTTTTCCCTTCTTTTTTCAAAACAATAGAAGTAATCGGATACCCTGCAAATCCCTGCATTACATAAATAACGATGGCAAATACAGATAATGATGCAAGTCCTGCTTCCTTTGCTCCTTCGGACATAATCAAGGCCGATACAACTCCACCGACTAATGGCGGAATGGCTACAACAATTGTTTCAAAACCAAAAATGAATGTTCCTATTCCAAATAGAAATGCGATGATTCCTAAAATACCTGATAGAGCAATTACAATCGTTTTCCACTGATTCTTCAATTCTTGAATTGATAGTAAAGTTCCCATATTCGTAATTAATAGATACATCATCATCGTGGCAACAACTGGTGGTACACCAGCAAGTGCTACGATATCCTGCGGGAAGAAAGTCCAATATCCTAATAAGAATAAGACAGCGCAAACGAATATTGAAGGTACCCATGCTTTGGTTCGAACTGCAACTAAATCTCCGATAAATAAAATCGCCATAAGAATGACTAACGCTAACATCTGTGACATATGAGTCCCTTCCTTCTTGGATGAATTTACTAATCTTTCGTAATCCGAAAGATTAAAGTTATTACTAGAATAATAATATAATTATAATTTTCAGTCAATTTAAATAATTGGAAATTTTCAAGTAATCGTTTTCATTGCTTTTGTTACCTATAAAAATTAACATTTTGCTATTCTAGACAAAGATTATTTTTTTCTACGCTATTATTTGAACAAAAAAAAGAACACCCCCAATCAAATAATTGAGGGTGCCTTTGTGGTATTACTCGACGATTGGAACAAAAATTTTCTCGTACTGATAATCTCCATCTACTTCATTAATTTTTATAACCGAAGCATTTTCCACTGGTTTAAAATTCTTTAAGTCCTCTATTGGCCAATTCATCAAAAAGGTTAACAACATATGAATAAAAGCAGCATGCGTAACAATGACAACATCCTCATACCGTTGCTGCTGTTTCACTCGTTCAACCACTGTATTCATGAACATGGTAGCTCGTAAGTATACATCTGCTAATGATTCACCGTTCTGGAAGCGAAAGTAAAATTGACCTGCTGCTTTGAATTCCTTTTTCTTTTCAGGCGTGCGGTCTGTAAAGTCATAAAGATTGCCAAGCTCCCATTCTCTAATTAATGGATTTTCGTAAAATGGAACTCCTTCTGGCAGTGCCGAATGAATCGCTTGAGCTGTTTGCATTGTCCGTAAATAAGGCGAACTGTACAAGACCGCCTTTGGAGAGACGATATTTTTAAAAAACTCAGCCGTTACTTGTGCTTGTTTCTGTCCGAGCTCCGTTAAACTATGCTGCGAATCATGGGTATGCGCCATCACTGTTTTATCAACATTATGCTCTGCTTCACCATGACGGATGAGATAAATATTCAACCATATCCAACCCCTTCTACTAGTTTATTACTTCTATTCTACTTCAGACAACTGCCACATCACCTAGTAAACGTTCGACAACATTTTTACATCCGTACTAAAAATGGCACCTTCCTTTTTGGAAGGTACCACTTTTACAAATTATTAAGGAATGTACGTATAACATCTGCTCCGCCAATAAAGGTTCCAAATGAACCTCCAATATTAGTAAGGATGATAACCAGCAGGACTCTTGTAAATTTATTACGCCAAAAGCCTTTAAGTGAGAAAACATCTTCTGATAAGTTTTCAAAGTCTGCCACACTTGGACGTTTGATATAAGCTTGTACAATTCCCGATACCCATCCTGCAGCAAGTAAAGGATGTAAAGTGGTGATGGGCGCCGCCAAAAAGGCGGATAAAATCGCAAGTGGATGTCCGAATGCAGCAGCTGCTCCTAATGCTGCTGTGATTCCAGTCCAAAGGATCCAGCTAATGGCTTGATCCATCCCAGCTGCTGGATTGAGAAAAAAGGTAACCGCAATTAGCGCAACAATCAGCGCAGGGATCAACCAACCGATTATTTGCGGTGTTTTAGATTTTGGTTTAGTTTTCGTTAAAGCTTCCAAATCCTGGTCATTGTGAATTTCCTTTGTGATTCCCGGAACATGTGCCGCCCCAAGAACGGCCACGACCTTCTCCCCAGGTGCTTCTTTAATTTTTTGAGCTAAGTATTGATCACGTTCATCAATTAAAGGTTTTTTTAATCTAGGAAACGCTTCTGAAATTTCAGCAAGCGAAGCATTCAATGTATCTTGAGTCTTCATTTTCTCAAGTTCTTCTTCTGAAATGGTATCTTTATTGAAAATACTATAGATAATCGACGTGAGCAGCTGGGCTTTTCCCCAGACACCTACATTACCCCAAATACGTGAGAACGTAATTTGGATATTACGATCTGCTAAAACAAGCTCAGCCCCTATTTCTTTTGCTGATTCAATCCCTTGGATCATTTCTTGCCCTGGTTTTGTATCAAATTGCTTGGCTAAGCGGTTTTGAAAAGATGAAATGGCGAGATTCATGATTAATAATGTAGCTTTCTTTTCTTTAATAACCTTGAAGATATCCATTTCTCTCCATTTGTTGCCGTCCATAATCGACTTGTAGCGTTGATCATCCAATTCGATACAAACAGAATCAGGACGTTCTCTGTCAATGACCTCTTTTACCTGCTCCACGCTTAGTTTGGAAACATGAGCTGTACCAATTAATATGACTTCTTTGCCGTCCAGTTGAATTCGGGTTATATTTTCTTCCGTCATAATCTACTTCCTTCATAAAAAAATATACTAATACAAATATATATACCTTTATAATGAAGTACAACCACCAGAATTTCAACAGAAAGAATAGTAATGAACTTTTCCAAAAATATTTGAGGTGATTGATATCCAACAGTTACTCTTGTTGCAACAGATAATCGATTATATTGAAGACCATATTAGGGATGAAATTGATCCTGAGAATCTAGCAAAAATCGCCGGATATTCTCCCTACCATTTTTATCGAGTTTTTCAAAAGCACACAGGTTATACCTTAATGGACTATGTAGTAAAAAGAAGACTCCAGTATGCATTACACGAACTCGTCCACGGTAAAAAAGTGATCCAAATTGCTATGGATTATGGATTTGATACCCATGCTGGTTTTACTAAGGCATTTAAAAAATGCTTTGGAAGTCCTCCAAGTTTATATAAAATTCACGGTCCAAAATCATTGCCACAAAAGTTAGATTTAATTAGCATTCATCAAAAGAACACAGGCGGTATCGTGCTGCAGCCTATGATCGTTAATAGACCGGCCTTCACTGTTGCAGGTAAAACATTCGAAATCAATATGGGAAATGTATCTTACACGAGAGATGCACCAGCGTTTTGGGATCAAGAAGGTCTGGCGGACGGTTCCATTGAAAGATTGCTATATAAATCACTATCTCCAAAAAAGCATGGGGAGTACTGTATAAATTTAGGTAATACAAAATTAGAAGATAAGTTCATCTATTTGTTTGCTGTAGATCTAGACAAAGATACGTCGCTTCCAGATGGACTGACACCATTACAAATACCTGCTGCTACATATGCTGTGTTCAGAACTCCTTTGGTCGTAGTAGAGAAGTTTGCTTCAGCCATTAAAGGGACATGGAGATATATTTTGGAAGATTGGTTTCCACAATCATCCTATGAGGTTGATGAAGACAGTTTTGACTTTGAATATTATGATGAACACTGCCATTACTGGGATTATGAGAAAGTCTATATGGAGATTCATATTCCAATAAAAGAAAGAGTCTGACCAATCTAACGGGTTCCGTTTCCTATCGCAAAACTGAAAATGAAATCGAAAATACAACTAAATTTGTATATCTATTTTTGTAATTAAATATAAAATGGCTCTGTTTCACCATATGGAGCCATTTTTTTAATATTCATTTTTTGTATATTGTTGAAGTAATGCACCTATAGTTTAAGTGGAAATCTTCACAACCTTTTGTGTAGAAGCATATAAAAAAGACGCCTTAAGCACAGAAATATTTTCAGTTACTTGTTTCTGGTCTAGATTTTAGGTATAAGATACTCTGCTTAACTTTAAAGCGTTAAGAGAGTTGAAGCTTTTATTATTTCCGAGGGGAATCCCACTACCGATAATGACGAGTTGTGTTATCTTACCTTGAAATTCCGGATAATAAGTATTTTAGTCTGTAATAACATGTTTTTTTTGTAAAAGCATATCGACGTGAGGGATATTATCTTCTAAATATGTTTCGGATATAGCTTTAAAACCAAAGGAACTATAGAATTTTCTTAAATAATCTTGGGCTTGAATTTTAACAGTTGTTTCTTTTAATTCGTTTTGGATAAAATCTAGCCCTTTTTTTAAAAGCTCCTCTGCAATTCCTTGTCCCCTGTATTCTTTCTTTACAAAGACTCTTCCAATAGAAATTTCTTGATAAGTAACACCCGCATGTACAATCCTTAAATACGCAATGATTTCCCCATTGTCTTCTTTAAAAAGATGATAAGAAAAAGAATCTTTACCATCAACATCAAGATAAGGCAATTTTGTTCAACTACAAAAACTAAGGTTCTTTCTTTTAAAAGATTGTTTAGTTCAATATTTGTTAACTCGTCAAACTTTTTTAATTTCCAAATCATAAAATTTCACCTCTTATATTTTTTTGCAAATTCAATAAGTAGAATGCATGTCCTGAATTTGTTGCATTTGCAACAAAAATAACAATAGAGAGGATTGGAGTTCTGCTGCCTATATATTTTTGTAAACATTACTTTTCATTTTGGCTAATATAGCGCCAAACGAGAGGGACAAATTGATTTTAATACTTTGGATTAATTAACGGTTCGCCTTTTAAAACTCTTTTATTTTTCTTTTCAACCAATTCCATGACAAGCCGAATAGCAAAGACAAGAAAAAACCAAACAAACGCTCCTATCAGAATCCTTTAATAAATAGTGAGTGCTTCTTATTGAAGGGAATCGCAAGTTTATTAATAAAATTATAAAATATTAATCTAAAAAAAGCCCGAATTTGGACTTTCTTATGTTAATACCATTCTCCTTTTGCGATTAAAAACACTTTACCCCCTACAAGGATTTGAATGGAATTTTGGGAATTTTTAGCTTGTATATTTAAAATAGATGGTCTTCCCATTTGGAATCCTTGTTCAACTCTGTACACTATATTTTTACTTTCAAAAAAGTTATGTGCAATAAGGTATCCTGCAAGATTTCCGTTTGCACTTCCAGTCGCAGGATCTTCTGGGAATCCTGTGTCATCTAAAAATACTCTTACATTTACATCATTTTCTTTTAGTTTGGTTTCAGGAGTAAAGACAAGGATATTTGCTTTTATAACGTTATCAATGAAATTTTGATAATTATTATGATTGATCTTGCAACGATTTACAGCATCCAATGAACAAAGAGGAACAATTACTGCTGGTAATCCTGTTGATACAATTTGAATGGGAAACCGGGAATCAATATCTTCATTAGTTATTTGTAATATTTCGGTGAAAATATCTTGATCAGGAATTATCGTTCCTAATTCGGGTGGGTTTTGCTTCATTATTAATTGTTCACCTTCAATATTTACAGGTATTTGTCCTACTTTAAGGTTTAGAATTATTTGTTTACTTTCATTGTTTTCTAAAACTTTCTGAATGATAAATGCTGTTCCTAATGTTGGATGACCAGCAAAAGGAACCTCTACATCAGGAGTAAATATTCGAACATCGTATCCTCCGTTGTCTTGTTTGCCAGATAAAATAAATGTTGTTTCATTAAAGTTTATCTCTCTTGCAATCTTTTGCATTTCTTCAGTAGATATAGTTCTCGATGGAATAAGTACGGCTAATTGGTTACCTTCATATTTTTCTTCTGCGAATACATCAACAATATAAAAATCCATAAATATTACAACTCCTATTCTTAATTCTTGCATCTGAGGGTTGGATAAAAGTGGGCTTATTTGTGACTTTTCACTCTCTTTTCCATCAATTCTGCCATTTGTTTCGAATTTGGATTTCCTTCATTTTTTAATTTATCAATGATGTTAATATAATCCGTTTCATTTCGGTTCTGACTTAATTTATATGCAGCCTGAATATCTCCCACTTTAATCTTAAACCCAACAATACCTTTCAGTTCACTTCCTAAAAGTTGAGGAGAAAGTTTATCCCATAAAACTGGATTTTCTCGGTGTTTTTCATATTTTTCCAGCATTATTGTTAACTCTTCTATTAATTCATCTTTCTCTAAAATGCTTGCTTTCCCATATACATGAACGGCTTGATAATTCCATGTTGGAACTTCTTCATGACCATACCAAGAAGAAGAAATGTAAGCATTCGGTCCTTGAAACATGACAAGCGCATTTTCACAGGTTTCAAATGTTTTCCACTGAGGATTCCCATAAGCCATATGTCCAGTAAGATAGTAAGCATCGTCTTTTTTCTTTAACCCCAAAGGCAAATGCGTGGCAATTGGTTTCCCTTGAACTGTTGTGACAATCGTGCCAAAAGAGTTTTTTTGAACAAAATCCCAAATTTCATCCACATTTGTGACCTTATAATATTTTGGAATATACATAATTACCCACCTTTTGAAATAAGTTTATTTTTGCGTTTTTGTCATTATAAAATCTATTTGTTCTTCATCACCCATATAAAAAGAGTGGGCTCCAGTTTGAACAAACTCCATTTTCTTATAAAAAGCAATAGCATTTTCATTTTTTTCCCAAACGCCTAGCCAGATTTTCTTTTTATTACGTTCCATCGCAATTTCCATCGCTTTATTTAGCAGATATTTACCAAGCCCATGTTTTTGAAATTTGCTCTTTATATAAATCCTCTCGATTTCAAGTGATTCATCATCCATTTCTTCAGACTGAGCATCATTGATATTGACCTTTAAGTATCCAGCGACTTCATTATTAAAATAAACAAAAAAGAATTGCGAATAGATATTGGATAATTCCTTTTCTAATTGTTTTAAGTTAAATGCCCTTTCCAAATAGGCATTCATAGTTTCGGGTGAGTTCTGATCCTTAAATGTCTCATTAAATGTTTCATAACTAATTTCTTGAAGTGTGGGTAAATCCTCAAGATTACACTTTTTTATATTTATAGTCATTTAAATATGTCGCCCCTTTATATAATCAATAATCTCTCTTGTTTCCCTTTTTTACAAATTCCCAGTCTTTTTCTACATTTCTTCTTACTCTTTGAAGAAGATTGAAAATGGTTTCTGCTTCTTTTTCAGAAAATCCCTTTAATGCAACGATATTGGAAAAATCATTTTCTCTTTTTATAAAAGGATATACATTTTTCCCTTTCTCTGTTGGAAAGAGTTTTTTAATTTTTTTGTTATGTTTATCGTCTTTCTTTTCAATAAAGCCATTCATTTCAAGTTTTTTTATAGCACGAGATGCTGTTGTTCGATCTACTTTTATCATCTCGGCTAACTTTTCTTGAATGATTCCTGGGTTTTCACATATTCGCACAAGGTACAAATACTGTCCTTTTGTAAGGTCATATTCTTTAAATTCTATATTACTTATAGAATCTAATGCCCTTGCTATCATTCCAATTTCACGAAGAATTTCCTTCATAATTACCTCCTTCGTACATATTTTTGTTGCAAATGCAATAAAAATGGCATATATTAAATTTAACCTAACTTTATTGCATTTACAACAAAAAATAATAGTAAAGAGGTCGAGTAAAGTGAAATATGTTTTTTATGTATTAGGAATTTTAATATTGACGCTTGGTATTTCTTTCACTATACAATCAGACCTTGGGACTTCACCTTTTGATGCACTCTTGGTGGGACTGTCCATAAATGTGGGGCTTACTGTGGGAAGTTGGGAAATCATAATAGCTTTAATGTTGATAGGTTGTAATTCATTTTTAAAAAGACAAAGACCAGAAGTTTTAGGCTTGTTAACAGCATTTATAACGGGTATTGGTATCGATATGTGGCTTTTTTTATTGCACAATTTGATAACTCCAGAACTATGGTACAACAAAGTAGTTTGTTTTGGAATCGGCTTAGTTGTTATAGGATTAGGAACAGCAATTTATTTACAAACAAATTTTGCCCCGATTCCAATTGACCGTTTAACCTTAATCATACAAGAATTAACTAGAACAAATATACTGTTATCAAGAACTGTTATTTACCTGGTATTCCTGATGATGGCAATAATATTCAATGGACCCATTGGCATTGGAACTTTATTAACCGTTTGTTTAGGAGGTCTAATACTCAATTACTTCATGCCACTTACTAAAAAAGTAATAAACCGCCTATTAACCCACTCTAGTACATCACCAATTTATGATAAAGATAAAAACTACACAATATAGGATGGTTTTTGTAGTTCTTGTTCCACTAACCTGCTCTTATATGTAGTATGATTTTCCACCGTATTCAACGTAAGTAAAGATAAGAAAAATGCCATATTCGTATCTTTGTAGAAGCATTATATATAGTAAGTAATTATAGTTTTCAACGTAAATAACTATAGGACTTTACTTGGAGAGGTGGGTATGATAGGCTCGTTTGCCTGATGAAAACTAGAACTGATTGCGCAAGCATTAAATGTGCCACTCTTTACCCTCTTCATTAATGAAATTGATACGGATTCGCTCATTTCGAGAAAACATGACCGAAAGAAAGTATATCGTGAAAATAGTAACCATATTGTCTATGATGTGTTAACACCAGACTTTATGAAAGCACATATTGAACTCTTAATGATGGAATTAAATGCACACGCAAACACAACGGAAAGTCACTATTCACACGACGATAAAGAAGAAATTGCTGTCGTCATGAAAGGACAAGCTTATGTTGAACTTGAAGGAAGCGAATATTTTTTAGATGAAGGAGATGTCGTACGCATTCCACCAAATGTTAGACATCGATTTTTGAACAAAAGTGATGAGCCCAATCATATTTTATTCGTACTAACTCCAGCTTTAGTTTAAATAGCACCTCCACATGTAAGTATTAAATGATAGAGTGACTTCTACCACTAAAAAGAGGCTGTTCCAAAAATCGATCTATTATCGACTTTTGGAACAGCCTGTAAAACGGTTTCACTTATATAGCCATTCAACTTTCAAAACGGTTCGACTTTATTTCAAGCTATATTCTCAAACTCTTCTAAACTTTAACATAGATATCTAATAGCCTTTAAAGCGTTCCTCAAAAAACTGGACCTTTAATGGAATAACTAACATATAGACTCAGTCCTAAAATCACTTAATTCTTATTCAACTAACGCACCCGTTACTTTAAGTATAATATTTCACAAACTTTTACCTAAATATGAAAAATACTGTCGGAATAGCCTAACCTTAATGATTTATGTAACCGTTTTTGGGGTGATTACTTTTTAAGGTTTAGGTGACAAAGCTGAAGTTCGTCTAACATTACCAACAACTTTTTATAATTAGATAATGTTTCTTTATCTTCTACTTTAAAACCAGATTTAAAGAATAAAATATCCCCTGTTCCATTGTTAATTTGATTCCTTGCTTCGAGAATTCGTTTTAAGTTCTTTGCAGTTCCAATACTCCCAGAAATAATGTCTACTTCTTCAGGAAATATTTTCTTTATACTATTTTCAAAATAAGGAAAATGGGTACATCCTAGAACAATCGTGCCGTATTGCTTTAAATCAAACAAAGATAGTTTTTCTTTTAAATAAGGTACAACTTTCTCTTCTCTAAATTCAAAGTTCTCAGCGAATTGGACAAGACCAGGAAGAGGTAGACTTTCAACAATATCGTGATAATCTATACTTTTCACAAGGTTATGAAACTTTTCCTCTCTTAGGGTCAAATTAGTTGCCAACACTAATACCTTTTTACGTTTTCCCTCACAGCATTGAACAGCAGGTTTTACGGCTGGTTCAATACCCAAAATAGGGAAATCGTACTTTTGGCGAAGGTCATCCACTGCAATACTGGTTGCTGTATTACAAGCAATGACTAATGCTTTGATTCCTTGATTAGCCATAAAATCAACTGCATTAAATATATATTCCCTTACCTCTTCTTTTGGCTTTTCACCATATGGAACGTGCAAGGTATCCGCATAAAAAATGTAATCTTCATTCGGTAAAAGCCTCAATGCTTGATGTAGTACAGTCATACCACCTATTCCAGAATCAAAAAAACCTATTCTCACTACTTTCACTTCTTTTCCTAAATTTATCACTTATTTAGAATTCATTTTTAAAATTTTTTTGTTATTCCTAATTGATAACCCTAACCTCTCATCTAATCACTTAACATATTTATAAATTTTAATAATGATGAAGGTACATACTTATCTTTTCTATAAATGAATACTGTTTTGACTTTTCCAAATGGTTTCGGGAGTGAATGCTTTCTAAGAGTTCCTTCTTGAATTTGTTTTGCTACAACGCTTTGTGGAACCATACTTATACCTAGACCAGCAGATACACACCCAATGATTGCATCTAGGGTTCCAAATTCCATTATCTTTTTAGGAATCACCCTCTCTTGATGAAACCATTCTTCAAGCCTTTTCCGATAAGAACATCCTGTACGGAATACAAGTAGTGTCCTCGTTTGAATATCTTCGATAGAAGATATGGGTGGATGAATTGTATCAGTTACAAGTATCAATTCCTCTTCAAATACTTCCTTTTGAATGAGTTCGGGGTGTTCAATAGGTCCAGCCACAAATGCTCCATCAATTTCATACTGAAGAACACCATGAATATTTTCTTCCGTAGAACCTGTTTTTAGAGTTAGATCAACTTGGGGATAATCTTTAAGGTATTTTGAAAATATGGCTGGTAAGCGAACTGCGGCAGTTGTTTCCATAGAACCAATAATTAAAGGACCTTTTGGTGTTTGATCATCATTCATCACGTTTTTCGTTTCTTCTATAAGCTGAAAAATTTTTTCCGTGTATGTTAATAACATGCTTCCTTTAGCTGTTAAAGCAGTACCACGATTATGTCTATAAAATAAGGCCGTTTGGAGTTCCGTTTCTAATTGCTGTATTTTCATCGTGATATTAGATTGTGCATATTGAAGTTCTCTTGCTGCCTGTGAAATACTCCCCAGCTTTGCAACAGTCTGGAAAACTTTTAATGTTTGCAATTCCATAAAAATCCTCACCTCTTTTTTTGCCATCTAAATTACTGATAGCGAATATCAATATTATGTATTATTCAATATATCAGATAAGAGATATGCTTTAAATATAATCTTTTTATTGGAGGTTTTTATTTGAAGAAGCAATCTTTTCTATTTTTAATAGGAGGAATACTGTCTCTAATCATTGCTATGGGGATTGGACGGTTTGCCTATACTCCCATTCTTCCGATTATGCAAAAAGATCTTTCCTTTTCAAATACAGTTGCTGGTTATATAGCATCAAGTAACTATGCAGGATATTTGCTTGGAGCAATTTTAGCAGGAGCGATACCTTTGAAGAAGTATCGAGTGATTATCTTAAAAATAAGTCTAATAATCAGTATCTTAACCACTGCCATAATGGGTCTAACATACTCTCATTTCATTTGGTATGTACTTCGATTTCTATCGGGGGTTTCCAGTGCTTATGTGTTGGTCCTAGCCTCTGGTATCGTGTTAGATAAACTTGCTACTATAAACAAAACAAGTTGGTCTGGTTTATTTTATGGAGGGGTAGGTTTGGGAATCTGTTTATCCAGTCTTTTTATTCCGAGTTTAAACCATTTATATCAGTGGGAAGGTACATGGATCGGATTAGCTGTTGTCAGTGCAATCCTATCTATCTTCGTATGGCTATGGCTAGATGAAGCCTCCAACGTTGTTGAGTTAAAAAATAAAGAAAATAATTTTGCAGTTGTCCCCCCAACTAAATGGCTCCTATGGTTGATTATTGCCTATGGTTTAGAAGGATTGGGTTACATTGTTACAGGAACATTTATCGTATCTATCGCTGAAAAGACCCCATCCTTTCATAATGATGCAACTTTAGTTTGGATGATGGTTGGTTTGGCTGCGATTCCATCCTGTCTCATCTGGTCTATACTAGCAAAAAAATGGGGCTTCGTTAAATCCTTAGTCCTTGCAATGGCATTACAATCCTTGGGAATGGCTATGCCAGCCTTTTGGGTTTCGAAAACTAGTTTTATCATAAGTGCTTTATTATTTGGAGCAACGTTTATGGGTATCACTACACTTGCTACAACATTGGGGCGACAAATAAATCCATCTAATAGCAGCCGAACGATTGGCATTCTAACTGCTATTTTTGCTATCGGACAGTTGATAGGACCCATCCTTTCTGGAGTCTTATCATCATTCACTCATAATTTTAATACTGCTTTAATTGGAGCATCTAGTGTCGTATTAATTGGGGCAGCCCTGCTTGTAAATGGAATTCAATTTGAGAGGAAATCTTACGCAAAAGATGAGGGATATACATGTTAAATAATGAAATTACAGAAATATTAAAAATAAAATATCCAATTATTCAGGCTCCAATGGCAGGTGGAGTAACAACTTCGGAATTAGTCACTGAGGTTTCAAATAGTGGTGGTCTAGGTATGATTGGAGCAGGTTATATGACCCCTATTCAAATTAGAAATCAAATAAGGGAGTTAAAGACCCTAACATCAAATCCTTTTGGTATAAACCTATTTGTACCCAATGAGTTTGATGTTATAAATGATGACATTAAATCAGCTAATCAGTTATTAAACCCTATTCGTGAACAACTAAATTTACCTCAAAAAGATAGCTTTGAAATTCCTGAATTTAATAATGTCTATGAAACATTTATTGAACAAATTAAGGTAGTAATTGAAGAAAATGTCCCAATCTGTTCTTTTACATTTGGCATTCCCTCTGAAAAAGTGATTTCTGAGTTGAAGAAATCTGACATTATTCTAATGGGAACGGCAACCACTGTTAGAGAAGCAGTTGAAAATGAGAAAGCAGGTATGGATTTTGTTGTTGTTCAAGGGAGTGAAGCTGGTGGACATCGAGGGAACTTTATCGATGATTATAAAGTGAGTTTAGTTGGTTCAATGTCATTAATACCGCAGGTCGTTGACAATGTAAGTATTCCAGTAATAGCTGCTGGAGGTATTATGGATGGAAGAGGGTTGATAGCTTCTATCTGCTTAGGTGCAAAGGGTGTACAGATGGGGACAGCTTTCTTGACTTGTATTGAAAGTGGAGCACATAAAGTACATAAAGAAGCTGTTATGAATGTCACGGAGGAAGATACAGTATTAACTCGTTCATTTTCAGGTAAATGGGCAAGAGGAATACAAAATAATTTTATTTTGGGTATGCAGAGTAACGAATGGTATTTACCAGACTTCCCCGTTCAAAACACATTAACCCAGGATATTAGAAAAGTTGCCGCCTCAAAGAATAATAAAGAATTTATGTCACTATGGTCTGGTCAAAGTCCAAGATTAGCTAAGCAACAAACTGTAAAAATATTAATCAAAAATATAATGTCAGAAGCAGAAAAAATAAAAAAAAATATGTGATTAAGGAGCAAAATTGCTCCTTTTTATGGTTTCATTTTTAATTAACCTGCCTGTTAATGGAACAAGAAAAGCGACTGCTCTTGTTGAACAATCGCACCCGTTAGTTTAAGTGTACCACTTCACAAAGTTACATCGATTTTAACATATATACATTGAAACTTTTCTTACTCACATTTCATTTTATATCATATAGAGCACCTCCCAGAACAAAAGGTACTCTATACACACGAATCATTGAACTCCTTGTTATTCTTTTCTGCTAAACTCTAAAATATTTAAACCCTCGGATGCCTCTGGTGCTTCAAAAAATTTAGTAACATGAATAAACACCGCTTCCGTGTCAAAATCTGCTCTTTCGGGTTGTTCGTTACGCCTTTGTACAATTTGACGTAAGCATTGCTCGTTATTTAGATTAAGGAAAATTAGTTGATGGCTTGCATTGACATCTGACGCCATATCCAAAAACCACTTTCGCAGTTTTTGAGTGTTAGCTGGAAAATCCATCACTACATCTGTACCGACACTTAATATGTTTTGGACATGCTTTTTGACCAACAGCTTGAGCTGCGCTGAGAATTTTAGATAGTCCTCAAATGATGCAATCTGATTGGGATAAAGAGATGAAAGCCATTCATCCTCAGACAACAGTACCGCATGTTTATCTATCGCCAATTGTTTTGATTTAGTTGATTTTCCAGCTCCCATTTTTCCACAGAAAAAGTATAGCGTCCCCAATTGTTTCATATTTTTTAACCCCCGCGCTTATTTTAGTTTAAACTTTTTACTTCGTTAGTTCCCATAGACATTCTCCTCCCCTTATTGATATTTAGGCGTTAAGATTTATATCCGATTTACTTATTCTACCAATTTCATTTATATTCCTTCTTTAACAAACCTGCCCGTTAGCGTAAGTACATCTTTTCACAAACTTTATTTCATCTAAACTATATATCCAATTATAACGTCCATTCTAATCTTGTTTTTAGGACAATTTATATATCAAATTGAGGGTAAAATTGTAGGGGTACAAGTATGGTACCCCTACAATTTGGGGTGCATTTTCCTATACAAATTTTTATATAATTTCCTCACAAATGGCTTTACACCAATAAAAAAAATGAGTGTCAATTACAATAGCAATTTGGCACTCATTTTAACTTACATTTTTAATGTTTGTGATAGGAAAACGGAACCCGTTTGATTCCTGACCCTCTATTTTTTCTCATGATGTGGTTATATAAAAATAGAACAGGCATTAAAATAATCGCACTAACCAAAATGGCTATTTTTATCGTGAAGTTTGAAGCGATCACACCAATAATTGGCCCGCCGCCAATTTGTCCAATTGCGTCTACTTGGCCTTTGACTGAAAAAAAGGTAGCTCTTGTAGAAGAATCCGGGATAATTTTATTCAGCCAAACCGTCTCCAATGGATACATAATACTTCTAGAAATCTGGATGACGACGTAAAAGACTAGCAAACCAATAGCGAATGTGGTAAAAGCAAAACCAATTAATGACGTGATAATTAGAATGCTCCCAATAAAAAGGGCCAAGTAAATATGGTTAAGACGCTGGTGGATGGAGCTATTATCAATAAAATGGAGCGCTGCAAATGCCAAAAGGACAACTATGAATTGAACTCCGCCCATCAGTAAAACTAACTGACTATCCGATAGATTTGATAATCCTGATTGCTCTATAAAATGGGGAATCCACAGACGGTCAAAGCCCTCACTATATAAACCAAAAAACAACGCAATGAGAAAAAGTATTCGCATTAGAGAATGGACTCTAGAATAATAAAGAATTTGGCTCATATTTTCCTTGATATTCTTCCAAACCGATACCCGCTCAACCTTTTCCGCTGGTTTAAAATTCTCTTCTTTCATAAAGAAAGCTAAGAGGAGTGCTAACACTACCAACCCAATACCGCCTAAAATGATTGGCAAATTGAGTATATAATACCCAGCCAGCATACTTAATGGAATGCCAAGAACTTTTCCAAAATTCCCTGCCTTGGCACCTTTTACAAATGCCGAAGCAGCACGTTCTTCCCCAATTTCATCTGCAATCCAAGCTTGATGTGAACCACTTGTAAAGGTATATCCAATTCCCCATATGATTTGAGATAGAATGACCGCAGTAAAAACCGGAAACATCCCCTCGATAATAAAACCTATTCCAATTAAGAAAAAGCCAATAATGACAGATAGCTTTCTGCTTTTTAAATCGGAGAGGATCCCGGTAGGAATTTCAAAAATGAAAACAGTCGCCTCCAAAACAGTTCCAACTAAAACTAACTGCAATGGATCAAGTTGAACCATTTCTACTTGATATAACAAGTTGACGGTAAATACAAATGTAAAAAACAATTGCGATAAGAAACAGGTATAAATATAGACCTGATATGGGTCCTTTTTCTTTAATAAGTTCATTTTCTTTCCCCCTCACCTTAATCATAAAGTGAGAGGCCGCTCAATTCTTTTCCTAATTTGCGATTTATCTGCACATGAATTTTGTCCAACTATTCCAAATTTTATATACTTAATACTGTAAACACGTTGTTGTTATCATGGGGGTAGGAATTTGGAGTATTTATTTGAAGCTGTAAAAGAAAATGTTTACGTTTTAGCCATTTGGGATTCTAATTGGAATTCCTATAATAACTGCTATTTTATTGTGCAAGAAGATGGTATTACTTTAATAGATTCCAGCAAAGAAGCGCATTCTGCATATTTAGTACATGCTTTAAAACAGCTGGGTAAGTCACCTGAAGACGTTAAGTTAGTGTTAGCCACCCATGGTCATGAAGATCATGTACAAGGAGCTGCTATTTTTAAAAATGCTAAGAAATATATTCATCATCAGGAAAGCAGCCTTATCGATTATCCAGAACCTGATCAATTCCATTTCGATTTGTCAGATCGTGGAGTGATTCAAAACATTGAATACTTTTGGGTTGGCCACCATACTCCTGGGTCGCTTGCTTTCTACCACCAGCCATCTAAAGTCCTTTTCACGGGTGATTTCCTCTGCTTTTTTGGTGATCCACTATCAAAGGAGGGGTTAGTCTCAGCCGGAAACGATCTGAGGCATGAATGGCTGGAGTTTTTACGCAACGGAGGAGTTGCAAAAGACGATCTAAATGAGTTTCTTAAGGGACTAAAGGCTATCAATGATTTTGATGTAGATGTAATGTGTACTGGGCACGGCGGAGTTCTTGTTGGGGAGATTGACTCTTTTGTCTCTGAATTACTAAATGTAGGTAAAAAATTACGGGAAATACATATTAACTAAATGAAAGCAGCATAAGGCTTATAGTCTTATGCTGCTATTTAACCTCATCTATCCTCTTCTTCAACTTTCCTATCTTCTTCATTTATCGGTACCCCACCTGCTTTTATCCCCATCGATTCTCGAATATTTATCAAGTCAGCGATTTGTGAACGATTTAATTCATTCGCTTTTTTCAAAACATTATTGGAGTACATAAGAATTGTGGCGTAATGCTCGAGGGATTCCATACGAAAATATGCCTCCATCAAATCCCTTCCCCACGCAAGTGCTCCATGATTCGCCAATAGTACCGCATTATGTGTATTACAATAGGGAGCAATCGAATCAGGCACTTCATGAGTTCCAGGCAGCGCATACGGTGCCACCGGTACAGTACCTAAAAGTACGATTGCCTCTGGTAAAACTGGCTTATCAAGAGGAACACCAGCTATTGCGAACGAGGTAGCAACTGGGGGGTGAGCATGAACGACTGCATTCACTTCTGGGTTTTCATTATAAACTCTCAAGTGCATTTTTATCTCAGATGAAGGGTTCAAACTCCCCGAAAGCACTTTACCAGAAAGGTCCATCTTCACCATCATCTCAGGTGTCATATATCCTTTACTTACTCCAGTAGGTGTTGTCCAAAGTTCAGCATGCCCGACTTTTACTGAGATATTTCCATCATTCGCTGCTACATAATTTCTGTAGTACACCCTTCTTCCGATTTCACAGATCATTTCTCTTGCTTCGAGATCGGAATAGTATTGTTTGTTATCCTGCATAAGTATAGAACTCCTTTTTCAGCAGAGTTTTTTCAACTTTAATCATCCATTAACAATATTCTTATTTTATGGTTATGCAGTTAATTTGTTAGTAACCTTTTTCTATTTTTTATGATAAACTATGAACTTTATAAAACAAAAAAGGAAAGAAATGAAGCAACCTATTGGAAGTAAAAAAATCCGGCCCAACTCATGAGCCAGATTTCTTAAGCTTGTTTTAATTCTAACTTTCGCGCAACTAGTGACAAAGCATAATTAACGATAAAGTACATCAACGCCACTATTACAAAAACAGGTATCACATACGATCCCTTTTGCGCGTAAATAATTTGTCCGTTGTGCAATAAATCCGGCAACGCGATGACGACAGCTAATGATGTATCTTTAAGCAGAGAAATAAATTGACTGACAATGGGTGGAACCATTCTTCTCAGAGCTTGTGGCATGATGATATAGCGTAATGTCTGGATGTAGTTCAGACCAGACGCACGTCCTGCTTCAATCTGTCCTTTTTCGATTGAGTTTAAGCCGCTTCTGATGATTTCTGACAGCATCGCTGATTCAAAAACCGTCAATGCTGCGATGGCCGCAGTCGTTATTTCCATTTCAATTCCAATTTCAGGCAATGCAAAATAGGTGAAGAAAATGATTAGCAGTAAAGGAAGGTTACGAATTGTTTCGACGATCACGGCTAGTAATTGAGAAACAACGGGAATCCTCGCATATCTGAGAGTTCCAATAAGACCTCCAATAATGAAGCTGAGCACGATTGAAATTGCAGCAACCTTAAGAGTTACTCCAAATCCTTCCAGTAAAAATTTGAAATGTTCAGGTGTATATACTTCAATGAACGGTGCTAGAAAATCCATCTTCGCACCTCCTTAATTACTTCTTGCCAAGCGTTTTTCTAAATATCCTACGCCAAGACTTAAAGGTATAGTTAAAATTAAATAAAATAAGGCAACGAAAACATAGGTATCAAAGGTTACGTACGTTTTTGCAGATATTAAATCCCCCTGATACATTAAATCCCCTCCTGCAACGACTGCTAACAAGGATGAATTTTTAACTAAATTGATAAATTGGTTGCCAAGAGGGGGGATAACGATCTTTATTGCCTGAGGGAGTATAACCATTCTCATTGCCTGGCCGTAAGTTAATCCTGTCGAGCGGGCAGCTTCCATTTGCCCTTTTGGTACAGACATAATTCCCGCACGGATAGCTTCGGCGATGAAAGCGGCTGTATAGATGGTCAACCCGATTGTTCCAGCAGTCATCCCGCCAAAGTTACCAGCCAAATAAGCAAAAAACACGATAACGAGTACAGGTATATTACGAATAAATTCAACATATGCCGTCCCCAACCAGTTAAGAGGTTTAAACGGGGCAATTCGCATAACAGCAAGAAGTGTTCCCAAAATAAAACTTCCTAATAAAGCTATTAAACTAGCAATGATGGTTATTTTTAATCCTTCTAAAAATGAATCCATATTAGTCGTTAGTATCGAGAAATCCAGCAAACGATCTCCTCCTAAATAATCAGGATGAGCACACTCCGAAAAGATTGCATACGGATTACAGCCCATCCTGATGAGAAACCTGGTATTAATAATTAATTTTTAATCCATTTATCCTTAATCTCATCGTACTTTCCTGAATCCTTCAGGCTTTTTAAGGCTTTATTCAACTCATCAACAAGTTCTTTATTACCTTTCTTAACAGCTATCCCGTATGGCTCTTCAGTAAACGTTCCTCCGACTAATACAAATGACGGATCTTCTTCTGCCATACCATAAAGGATCGAATCATCTGTAGTCAGGGCATCACCCTTACCTGCCTTTAGTGCCGTAAAGGCTTCAGCATAGTTTTCGAATTCAAGTACTGTTGTTTCAGGAGCTTTCTCACGAATATTGATTGAAGATGTCGAGCCTTTCACAGCAAGTACCTTCGTGTCTTTTTTCAAGTCATCAATACTCTGAATCTTACTGCCTTTTTTCACAAGCAATGATTGCCCGGCGTCAAAATAAACATCAGTAAAATCAACTTCTTTTTTGCGTTCTTCCGTGATCGTCATCGTAGCGACAACCGCATCAACCTTACCATTGTTTAAGAGACCTACCCTCGTTTTCGACGTAACCTCAACGAACTCGGGCTTAACATCCTTGCCAAACATTTCTTCTGCAAGCGCTTTGGAAAGATCGATATCGAACCCTTCCACTTCACCTGTCGATGGATTTTTTAATCCAAACAAACGCGTGTCATGTTTTACGCCAAATACAATTTTTTTGTCTTCCTTGATCTGGGCTAGTACATCCTTGCTACTATCAGTAGAGGCCTTGTCCCCGCCGCAACCGGCAAGAAATAATGCAGCTAGTATTGTTACAAATGCCATTTTTACGAATTTTTTTGTTTTGAACATTCCATTTTCCCCCTTGGTTAATGATTTAATATACGGCTGAGAAATAAGCGAGCTCGTTCTTCACGTGGATTCTCATAAAATTCAGCCGGAACTGCTTCTTCTAAAATTTTTCCTGCATCCATAAATACAATTCGGTCGGCAACCTCTCTGGCAAAGCCCATTTCGTGAGTTACTACGACCATTGTCATACCTTCCCTGGCTAGGGTTTTCATTACATCCAGAACCTCCCCGATCATTTCGGGATCAAGTGCAGAGGTGGGTTCATCGAAAAGCATGATTTCTGGTTTCATTGCAAGGCCGCGGGCAATTGCTACGCGCTGCTGCTGGCCCCCGGAAAGCTGAGAAGGATATGATTCGGCCTTATCCAATATCCCTACTTTTTCCAGATAATGTCGGGCTGTTTCCTTAGCTTCTTTTTCGGATTGACCCAATGCTTTCATAGGAGCAAGAGTAATATTTTCAAGTACGGTTTTGTGAGGATATAAATAGAAATGTTGAAAAACCATTCCAATATTGCGTCTTAGCTTATTGATATCTGTTTTTTTATCCCCTACAGATATCCCATTTACTGTAAGTGTTCCGTCAGAGATTGTTTCCAGGTGATTGATACAGCGCAGCAGAGTACTTTTCCCTGAACCGGATGGACCTATTACGACAACTACTTCACCTTGATTGATTGTGAGATTAATATCTTTTAAGACTTGAAAATCTCCATAAAACTTATTTACCTGATTAAATACAATCATGCTTGACCTCCTGATTACAAAACCTATCAAATATCGAGTTTCTACTTTTAAAAATTTTCAGAATTAAGTAAATTATAGTCACGTTTTGTCAAAACTGTCAAATCGTGACAAATTACCTGTTTTTTTGTAGTCTTATAATACTATCCTGTATAGCGGAATCAAAAAGAAACCTTGCCAAGATTGCGGCAAGGTTTTGCATTTTTAAAATACCAAATACAATGTCAATTCGGCTTTTAAATTTTGGAAAAGCACTTCAAAATTTATCAGTTAGACACAGCTTTACAGATTACTTTTTAAACATTTTAGGAAGGCTTTCGGTATATGGTGCGTAAGCAATCCCATTTTCAGTAACAATCCCAGTAATTAATGAATGGTCGGTTACATCAAAGGCAGGATTATAGGTTTGCACTCCCTCAGGCGCCATGGATTTTTCATACCATTTACCCGTGATTTCTTCAGACGGGCGCAATTCGATGTGAATGTCATCGCCTGTCTTACATTCTAAATCAATTGTCGATAATGGTGCACAAACATAGAATGGAATATTGTAGTGTTTTGCTAGAATCGCAACACCAGAAGTTCCAATTTTATTTGCTGCATCTCCGTTCTCGGCTACACGATCACAGCCAACAAGCACAGCCTGAATTTTCCCTTCCTTCATCACGATGGAAGCCATGTTATCACAAATTAACGTGACATCCACTCCAGCTTGCTGCAACTCCCACGCCGTCAGACGCGCTCCTTGAAGTAAAGGTCTTGTTTCATCGGCATAAACTTTAAAATCATAGCCTTTTTCTTGCCCTAAATAAATTGGCGCCAATGCAGTGCCATATTTCGCCGTTGCAATCGTTCCAGCATTACAATGGGTTAATATCCCAAAGCCAGGCTCCAACAAGGACAGCGCGTGTTCCCCAATCGCTTCACAGATTTTTTCATCCTCAGCACGAATGTTTTCAGACTCCTCTTTAAGTCCAGCCTTCACCTCCGCTACACTTTTCCCTGCTTCTTGCTTAAAACGATCTTCCATTCGATTTAATGCCCAAAACAAGTTTACAGCCGTTGGTCGTGAAGTAGCCAAGTAATCCTTCACTTTCTTAAAGTCTTCAAAAAGAGATTCATAGGTTTCTGCTGTTGATTTCTTTGTTCCTAAATAAGCACCATATGCTGCTGCAATCCCGATTGCGGGCGCTCCACGAACCTTTAATTGATAGATTGCATCCCATATATCTTCTATTTCCTTTAATTCTAGGAAATTCGTTTCATTTGGTAATACCGTTTGATCTAATAATACTAACGTATCATTCTCATCATCTAGTCGTACAGATTGTATGACAGTTACTGGATTTTGCACTATGCTTATGCCCCTTTCAAAGATGTAAGTTCAGCGGATTGAATCACACTGATAAAATCTGCACCTGTTTTAATCGACTCTCGATTAAGGATAAATGTTTTTCCAACTGTTAAGCAAATTTTCTCCGCTTGTGCTCTTGCTTCAGAGTCCTCAATAGAAGTTAAATCCTTTACCTTTGCAAGCCCGATAATTCTTCGTAAAAGTTCAAGACCTGCCACTGCTGCAGTATCTCTTAAAATCGTATCTAAATAATATTCCTTAAATCCTTCATAGCTGGCGACTCGTTCTGTCGCTTTTTCATCCCAAGCTTTGTTGAATTTAACTGTAAATAAATTTACAACATCTTTAATCGTAGTGACAAGATAATTTAAATAGTCATCTCTTTTTTCTCCGTCTTTAATCGTAAACTTGCCATTCGCATAGGCAAAAATAAGATTGGCAATAACATTGCCGATATCGTAGCCCGCTGGTCCATAAAAAGCAAATTCCGGATCAATAACCTTGGTAGAATCTTCTTTTATAAAAATAGAACCCGTATGAAGGTCGCCATGAAGTAAGGACTGAGCATTTGTCATAAACTCAAATTTTAATTTTGCACTCTCTAAGACTAACTTTTTATCATCCCAGATGTTTTCTTTAACAAAATCCTTCGTTCCTTCAAACACTTCATTACGCGGGCAATCATAAAACGGTTCTGTATACACCAAATCTTCCGTTATTTCACAAAGTTCTGGGTTAATGAATTGCTTAACCAATTCCTTCTTTTCCTTATGTTCAACAACCACGTCAGACGTTAATAATAAAGTATTTACTAGAAAAGTAGAAATATGGTCAGCAAACAGTGGGAATTGCTTATGTTTTCCTAAAGCCGTTCTCATAATCTCATGATCTGATAAATCGTCCATTACCGTGCAGTTCATAATTGGATCATAATTATATACTTTCGGTACAAAACCAGGTGCAAGTTTGTACTGCAGTCCTAGTATTTCACTTTCAATCCGATTACGGTCTGGTGAGAGTTTAAATTCGTCAGAGATACGAGCGACAGGTCCAGCCTGCTTTATAATGATCGACTGATTGTTTTTACTATCTACGATTTTAAAAACATAGTTTAAGTTACCATCACCAATTTCTTTACAAGTCAATTCCGCTTCTTCTGGAAAAAGTTTGATTGCTTTTGCATAATCAATCGCATCTTGCTCCGTCATGGTGAAATATTCAACTGTGAAATCCTTCATTACAGACCCCTCCAAATTATTTCTTTTTATAATAAGTTAGTGCGAGTGCGAGTGCGAGAACCGTTCCCTTAACAATATCCATTGCATAATAAGGAACAGACATCATGACTAGACCATTTTGCAGAATCCCAATTAGCACGGCTCCAACGAAGGTACCAAAAGCATTCGGTTTTCCAGCACCTAAAACGGAAGAACCAATAAAAGCTGCTGCTACTGCATCCATTAAATAAGGAGCACCGGAGTTGATTTCTGCTGTCATGACACGTGAAGCAAGTACGATACCGCCGATTGCTGCAAATGTTGCAGACATCAGATAGGCTGTTACTTTATATTTGTTAACAGGAATTCCAGATAATCTAGCGGCTTCTTTATTTCCGCCAATCACATACATATACCGGCCATGTTTTGTATAATTCAGAAATATGTGGACGATTAGAACCACCACAACCATAATGATAATAATCCATGGTACTTGCCCAATTTTTGAAAAGACTTCTGGAACACTTCCTGTTGAGAATGTTCCATCTGGCATTACCATGTTTTGTGAAACCGTTGCTCCTTTCGTATAGGTCAACGCAATCCCTTGGATGATAAACATCGTCGCTAAGGTCATTAACATATCAGGAATTCTTACCTTTACGATCATAAAGGAATTAAATGCACCTACTACAAGTGCGGCACCAATCGCCGCTAATAGTGCCACGAAAATGTTTTGCGAAAACCAGACAAACATTGAAATCACAACTGCGTTTGTTAACGAAACAGTAGAACCAACCGATAAATCAAAGCCGTCAACGGATAAGGAGATGGTAATCCCAACCGCAATGATTGTAACAATTGAAATTGACCTTAGGATATTAACGATATTTGCTCCGTCCATAAAGGCTGGACTTGTAATTGAAAAAATCACTATTAACGCTAGGATTGTAATAATAGTACCGTATTTGTACAAAAAATCAAATAATTCAAAACCCTTTTTTGAGGGCATTTTTTGTTGAACTTCTGGGTTCGCACTGCTCACTCTATTTACCCCCTGTTGAATAAAATAATAATTCTTCTTCATTCGTTGCATTGGTATCCAGTTCTTTGGCAACTTGTCCATCATAAACAACATAAACACGGTCAGTAATTCCTAGAATTTCCGGGAATTCACATGATGCATAAATGATCGATTTGCCTCGTTTTGCTAATTGTGAAATAAGTTCAAAGATATCCTTTTTCGCTCCAACATCAACACCTTTTGTCGGTTCGTCAAAAATATACACCTGCGCATCAGCAATCAGCCATTTTCCAATGGCTACTTTTTGTTGATTACCGCCTGATAGATTTTGTACCCTCGTCTCTTGAGAAGGTGTCTTAATAGCTAGGCTGCTAATCATCTGGCTTGAAACTTCCTTTTCTCTCTTGAAGTCTAGGAAGCTTAAAAACTTAGAAAACTTTCCTAAACTGGCAGCAGTGAGATTGGCCGCTACTGTCTCTTGTACCAAGATTCCTTCTTTTCTTCTCTCTTCTGGAACAAATGCCAACCCTTGTTTTACTGCCTGATTCGGATCCTTGATTCTTACTTTTTTGCCGTTAATTTTTATTTCACCCGCGGTAACTTTCGCAGCACCAAATAATGCTTTACAAAATTCAGATTTCCCCGCTCCAACTAATCCCGCAATTCCGACAATTTCACCTGCACCGACGTGCATTGTAAAATCCCTAATCATCCCCGTATCATAAAGTCCCTTAACCTCAAGCACATTGTTTCCTATCTTCCCATTATACTTAGGGAATTGTTCCTCTAATTTCTCCCCAAGCATAAACTCAACTACTCTATTTTGAGTTGTTTGGGCAATTTTTTCCTTACTAACGAATTCACCATTTTTCATCACCGTGATGTCGTCACAAATCTCAAATAGCTCTGGGAGCCGATGTGAAATAAATATAATCCCAACATTTCTTTGTTTTAGATCCCTAACAATTCTAAACAACTCATTCGTTTCCGAGTGACTTAATGGCGCAGTCGGCTCATCCAATATGAGAAATTTACACTGCTTGACCAAGGAGCGTGCAATGATTACCATTTGTTTTTCAGCTAACGATAATTCACTTACCAATGTCTTTGATGGAATCTTTACATGAATACTTTCTAATATATCCGTTGCTTTTTCGTGGATATGTTTCCAACTAATAAATTGTTTTTTTCCCATATCATTTACGGTTTCATTTAACATGATGTTCTCTCCAACAGTTAAATAGGGAATAAGAACTGTATCGACTTCTTGATAAACAATTTGAATACCAAGACTTTGAGCATCTTTAGGCGAACCTATATGGACCTGTTTCCCATCTAGAAAAATTTCACCAGTATAATGATGATAAGCTCCTGAGAGAACCTTCATCAATGTTGATTTACCAGCCCCATTGGCACCAATAAGAGCATGAGTTGTTCCTGTTTCTGTCGAAAAAGATACTTCGTTTAATGCTTTAACACCCGGAAATTCAATCGAAATATTTTTCATTTCTAATATAGTTTTCATGCTCAGTCCCCCCCTTTCAAAAAAAGCTATCATTTCAGAAAATTCAGCCTCTCTCTATAATACTATTTCTCACTAAAGTGGTAAAACACTATGTTTGTATTGGAAATTAATACAAATCCGTTTTAAGTATCATAAAAACAAGCAAAAAGCAGCACACCCCCTAATCATTCCTAGGGATTATGCTGCTTTTCTACTATACTTATTTAATCTTATTTCCTGTTTTAATAGATTGATAACATGCCTCGATGACACGCATATTTTGGATCGCATTTTCACCTGAATAAGAAGGTTCTCCATCCTCCAAGATCACTCGTGAGATATGCTCAACCTCTTCTTTATAAATATCGGCAACTATTTTCTCTTCTCTTGTTACAGTTTCTTTTTGAACAATAACAAGACCTTCTCCCCCATGATTATCTGGTCTGAATGCTCTCGGAACCTTTATTTGTCCTTCAGTTCCAATCACTTCATACTCTGCTCTAAACACCATATCAAAACTGCAATCAAAATGAGCATGAACACCATTATCCATCTGCATATACCCGTAAGCGGATGTATCTACTTGGTAGTCTGAATCCACATTGGCATGAACATCCACTTCTACCGGATCAGCACCTAAAATATTCCGAATGGAATGGATCGCATAACAGCCAACATCATAGAGACTTCCTCCACCCTTACCTGGGTCCATTTTGATACTGCCTTCTGGCTGGGCAAGAAAAAACGAAAAGCTTGCTCGCATGAATCTAACTTCACCAATCTCACCGGATTTGATGATTTCTCTCACTCGTTCATGCTGCGGGTGAAATTGATACATAAAAGCTTCCATGAATTTAACATTCTTTTCGTGGCAGAAATCAACCATTTCTTTCGTTTCGTCCGCTGTTAAGGAAGCTGGCTTTTCACATAGAATATGTTTGCCATGTTTGGCCGCTTCTAGCGTCCACTTTTTATGTAAATGGTTTGGCAGTGGGATATAAACTGCATCTATCTCTGGATCTTGCAGCATTTCTTCATAACTAGTGTATGACTTGGCTATATCAAATAACGCTGCTACCTCTTCAGCTTTGCCGCTGCCTGAAGCGATTCTGCAACGACAGCATTTTGCGCCCGTCCAAATGCTGGAATTAATGACTTTTGAGCTATTTTCGCGGTGCTTAAAATTCCCCATCTTACCTTTTTCATCTATCTTTCCTCCATAATTCAATTTTTTATATAACCAATTTTTTCGATAATCTCTTGACCCTGAGGCCCTTTCATCCACTCTAAAAAGGGTGAAATCGAGGGCTTGGTGTTATTCTTTAAGGATATCGCATATAGGTTTGCAGTAAAAGGATATTTTCCGCTCGCAATATTCTCAGGTGTTGGTTCCACGCTATTAATTGCAAGTAGTTTAATTTTTGAATTGTCTCTCATTCCGGTTGCAAAAAAGCGGAATGAAAATCCGATTGAATTATCATAATTCCTGTAGTCTGCTACTTGTTCGATAATCCCGCCCATCCCCTCTGGAACATCTTCCTTCAAAGGCTCCATAATTGGCGTATCACCCATTATCTTTTCTAGCAGCGTTTGACTGCCAGAATTTTTCGGACGTTGAAAAGCAACTATCCTCTCATTCTTTCCACCAAGTTCTGACCAATTCTTTATTTTCCCAGAATAAATGCTCTGAATCTCAGAAACATCTAAATTATCCACTTTATTTTCCGGATTAACAAAAAAGACAAATGCTTCCTTGCCAATGGGTGTCATGACAAGTTCCTTTCCTTGCCTTTTTGCCATTACATGCTGTTCCTTCGATGGTTCTGCTCCAAAGTAGATATCTACCTCACCTGATAGGAGTCGTTCATAGGAATAAATCGTATTTGAAAAACTGACGATATCCCAGACATTATCCAATTTACTGATGTTTTCATAGACTGTGTTAGCAAATGCAGAATAGACAGGATATGCTGCTTCTGCACCATCTAATATAGGCATTTCACTAGAATTCTTTATTGTAAAAGTAGAAAGCTCTGCTAGTTTAGGAAGTATATTATCAGGATTTGTTACTTCATAAGGTGATAAATCGGTGGAAGAATAGCCTCCGCCATACTCAAAGCCATAAGATGGCAGCACCGTCTTACTCCTTTGCCATTGAACTGCTGATCCCGTACCCATTGCTAAAATAAATATGGTCAAAAGTGCCACCGCTTGCTTTGTGTTCATAGTGGGGCGAACTTTTTTTATGAGGTGTACTAGGAAAATACCAAACACAAATGCGAGTTCATAAGCTAATGGTGCCCATAGAAACAAACTACCCTCACCCATCAGCATCGTAATAAAAAAGATTGGCGCCATAGCTATATGTAAAATACTATAAACTAACCATAAATCTGCCCCGTAAAAACCGCCGCTAACGAGCATAAAAATCGCCCAGGCTACTGCAGTATACGCAAGAGGTAAGAAGAACATGATTGTTAGCCCTTTTTTATCATCCGATTTGATCAGAGCCCTACTAGCAATTCCCCCAGCAATCAAACCGCCAATGATAAGAGGCAGAATGGTCGCGATTAGAAAATTGTTTGTCGCCATAACCAGTGTGATTAATGAAATACCAAGTGGAACCACACCAAAATACAAAAACATCGGAAGCATATTTTTCCTCATAAATAACACTCCTAAAAACTTATTATTTAGTGTAATTTTACACTTAATTCCACTATTTTACAACGACTCCTTTACCTAATAATCAAAATGGCATAATGATAGTCTGGATGTATTGCGGATTCAGACAGTGCTTGCTGGATTCTACCTTTGCTTGTCTGAATGAGGAGATTCAAAAAAGAGCACAATTCTTTTCTCCGAATTGGACTCTCTAAACTAGTGTTGCTTAAATGAAATTTCCATTATCCAGCTTATGTAAAAAGAGGAGTTTCAAAAGAATGTTAGAATAAATATAATTTTACTACTCTATAAAGGAGAAATGGCCTAGTGAATGTAAATGATAAAATTTCTACTAAGGTAAAACTTCGAGATCTTACGTTACCTGAGGATTATGCACATATAGCTCGACTGATTAACTCAATTGAACCTGGTTCAACAACTATTGAAGATCTTGAACATGAAGACCAGCATATTCCGACCACATCGAGTCTTACTTTAGATGAAAATGGCTTGCTAATAGGTTTTGGCAGAGTAAGGGTAGTCGCCGAACACCGTGATGGTCAGGTAATTGGCTATGGCGCCTCATGGCGGGCTCCTTGGAGCGATCCTGGTGAACTAGCCAGTACTTTTTGCGTTCATCCGGATTATCAAAGACAAGGTGTTGGAGAACTGATTCTTTCTCATCTCGAAAATTGGGCAGCCAGTCATAAAGCTTCCGTCTTACTTTCGGAAGTTAAGGATTGGATCCCAGGCTCTCTGCCCTTTGCAAAGAAGCATGGTTTTCTGCTGGATGCACATATTTTTGAATTAAGGTTAAACTTGAACCAACTAGACTTTACCAAAATTGCAGACCCCATACATAGATTAAAAGAGTCTGGTATTACCTTTGTTACCTTAGCCGATATACCAGGTGAGGTGTCAGAAAAGAAGTTATATGATTTATATGTAGAAACATCAAAGGACAATCCAGGGCAATCCGGTAGCCTCCCTGCTTTTCCGCAATGGCGAAAAGAGGCACTTCCTGAAAATTGTTCGCAAGAAAAATGGGTATTTATCGCTCTGGATGGTGACGATTTCGTTGGAGTGTCTACCTTATTCAGTACGGAAGATACAGGTGTCATGTATACTGATTATACAGGGGTGAAATCAAACTATCACGGACGTGGAATTGCAAAGGCTTTGAAACTGCTTTCCATGCAAACTGCTCTAAATGAGGGAGCCCATACGATGACAACGGATACCGAAGCGGGCAATGATGCTATGCAAACACTCAATAAAGGTCTAGGCTATTTTCCAGGTAAAGGTCATTATCGCATCCTTAAAAAATTGGAGGATTAATCACATGGAAAAATTACAATTTTTATATAAGCTTAACCTAATCCCTTCATTATTAGATGAAGACAATTGGACAGACAGAGAAGAAGGTATTGTTCAGCATCATTTCGAAGTGCTGCAAGGATTGCTGCAAGAAGGAAAACTTATCCTAGCAGGCAGAACACTGAATATGGATCCTACAGGAATGGGGATAGTCATTCTCGAAGTAGACTCTGAAGAAGAAGCAAGAGAGATTATGGAAAATGACCCTGCTGTAAAAGAAGGAATCATGGAAGCATCCCTGTTCCCATATCGCGTAGCATTAATCAGAAAGTAAAAGATAAGACTAGGCTGAAATGAGCCTAGTCCTCTTCTTATCGCTCAATACCCTGATCTTCCTAGAGGCTGCGAGGTATTACGGATATGCAGGGGATATGTATTCCGTTAATAACCCAGGTTGAGGGGGTTAACATGGACCGATTGTGTGAAAACATGACATGGATTTAAACAATGGCAATAATCTTATTCGTTCGGATAAAGATTCTGATATATTTCTACTGTATGTGTAATTAATTCCTTTAAAACATTGGTATCGATATCAGCTAATTTATTTACATAAATACAAGCCTTACTTTTCGTGTATTTACCAAAGCTTTCTAATAATTTTTCTCTTTCATCACTTTCATAGGCCAAATAAAGACTAATTTTCGCCTTTCTTGGTGAAAAACCCACTAAAGGCGCATCCCCTTCATGTCCTGATGCGTACTTATAGTGATAGCTCCCAAAGCCTATAATACTAGGACCCCACATTTTTGCGTTGTAACCCGTTACCTCTTCAAAAATTTCTAATAACTGATAGGCATCTGCCTTCTTCTTCTCATTTTCCACACTTTCAATAAATTCAATTACACTATTGTAGGTTTCTTTCATCTTCGGTTCATACATATAGCTCTATCTCCTATTCTCTGATTAAATACCTGTTTACATTATTGTCAGCATTATTACCTTCTAGAATACAAGCCTAATTACCTGCAAAAAAAAACATTCGTATCTATTTAGGGTATGTTGGTATTACTAATCACTGATTTAACGTGTTGAACCACTCACCACTTAACACCCTAATGGGTCGTTTGAAGTGGGAGATTCCTAAGTAAAGAAGCCTATCGGCTTCTAATTGATTAGGCTAGCCCCGTAGTTCCTACGGTTAGAAGCCTTATCGCTTCATTTTTAAGATTTTGTCCTGCGTTAATATCTCTGTCGTGATGTGTTCTACAAGAAGGGCAATCCCACTCACGAAGATTTAGATTCTTAACGTCTTTATTTTGGTGACCACAACAAGAACATAGTTGAGAGCTGGCAAAGGTTTTAGATACAGCAACTACTTCTTTGCCATACCATTTTGCTTTGTACTCTAGCATTGTGCGAAATTGTGACCAAGATACTTCACTGATGGCTTTTGCTAACTTGTGATTTTTTAGCATATTGGACACTTGCAAATCTTCAATACCAATTACATCGTGGTTTTTGATGATTTTAGTAGAGAGTTTTTGCAAGTAGTCTGTTCTTGCATTTGTGATTTTCTCATGGATACGAGCTACTTTCCGCTTTTGCCTTTGGAGGTTTTTTGCTTCATCCAATTTACATTTTCGTTTCAAAGCTAACTGTTGTCTTCGTGAAAGAATACGCTGGGCATCCACTAGCTTCTTTTCTAATGTACGAAACCATTTAGGATTACCAAACTCTTCACCATTTGAAAGAATGGCAAAGTTTTTTAATCCTAAGTCAATGCCAACGGAAGAGCCTGTTTTGTCTATATGTTGTACGTCCACTTCTGCAAGAATGGATACGAAGTATTTGCCACTTGGGTTACGTCTAACGGTTGCATTCAGAATCCGCCCATCCACTTCACGACTTTTGGCAAAGCGAACAAGACCGAGTTTAGGTAACTTGATCTTGTTGCCTACAATAGCGATATTCCCATTTGTTTCCTTAGTCGTGTAGGATTGAACCTTGTTCTTTTTAGACTTGAAGCGAGGTGCTTTGTTTTGCTTTTTGAAAAATCGTGTATATGAATCAGCAAGGTTTTTCAGTGAGGATTGAAGTGCAATGCTATCAACTTCTTTTAACCACACTAATTCCTTTTTTAACTGTGTTAATTCAGCAGAACAGGAATTGTAAGTTAGTCCTTTGCCTGTTTCTTTGTATGTAACCTTCCATTGCCCTAAAAAGCGATTAAATACGAAACGACTACATCCGATTGTTTTAGCAATTAGAATTTCCTGTTCTTTCGTTGGATAGATACGGAATTTATATGCTTTGTTGACCAGCACTGATTTCACCTCAACCAAAGGGAACGTTTGTTCTTATTATACCATGAGGGGACCGTTTTGGCTACCGCCAACCGACATTCATCTCCCCTTATCATTGGGCTTCGCCCTTCACACGATTGAAGAGGGAGTCTTCTGTCGGGAAATGATAAAGAAAGACCAAATCACAATGATTTGGTCTGGAAATTTACCTGTTATAAACAAAACGTAACTATTTTAACTAGCGTTTCTTATTTCGATGAAGGAACCCAATTGAAAATCTTTGCATTTTGAAAAAATAATCCCAGCAGTCCGCCAATAATACTCGGCAGCAGCCAACCTAATCCATTTGAGTATAACGGAATGAAAGCGAGGCCCGCTGAAATTGCTGCTACTTCAATACCTGCAGTAGTTAAACCATCATAAATACTCACAAGTCCTGCCCCAATAATTGCACCTATATAGATAGCCCTCGTAACGGGTATATAAGAGTGCAATAGAGCTAAGATGACTAAGACAATGGCTATCGGATAAATAGTGATTAACAATGGTATAGAAACGGAAATGAGTTGACTTAATCCTAGATTCCCCATCGTAAAGCTAAAAAGACAGAGTATTGTAACGGCAACAGGATAGGAGAGTTTTGTAAATCTTTGGCTTAGATACTCACCACAGGCGGCAACCAGCCCAACTGAAGTCGTTAAACAGGCACCGGTAATAACCAATGCAAGAATGATAGATCCGAATGGGCCAAATAGTAGGGAAGTAACAGATGAGAGAATGGCCCCGCCATTGTCCTGCATCCCAACACCCTCAACACTTGTGGCGCCAATATAGGATAGAGAGATATAGACAAAAGATAACCCTAGCCCAGCAATGATCCCTGCTTTAATGGTATAAGAGCGAATATCTGCGGCTTTTTTTATTCCCATTTCATGAACTCGATTAATCACAACAATTCCAAAGACAAGAGCAGCGATTGCGTCCATCGTTAGATAGCCTTCAACAAATCCGCCAAAAAATGCTCCCTCTCTGTATTTACCTGCCGCTTCACCTATAGAACCGATCGGTGAAGTAAAACCTCTGATTGAAATAATGACGATTAATAACAGAAGTAACGGAGTTAGAACCTTTCCTACACGGTCCACTAACTTTGCTGGGTTAAGCGCCAGCCAAAACGTAATAAGAAAGAATACGAATGTTGAAATAAATAAGCCCATGGTGCTTTCATTTGATAAAAATGGAGCAACACCAATCTCATAGGTTACAGTACCAGTTCGCGGTATTCCGAAAAATGGTCCAATCGTTAAATAAATAATAACTGGAAAAATTTTACCGAATGAGGGATGTACTCGATTTGATAAATCATCTAGATTTCCGCCTGATCTTGCAATGGTGAAGACAGCCAAAACGGGTAATCCAACTCCCGTAACTAAAAATCCAATAATAGCTGAGAGTAGTGAATCTCCTGCTTGCTGTCCAAGTAATGGAGGGAAAATTATATTTCCTGCCCCTAAAAATAAGGCAAACATAAAAAAGCCTAACGCAATAATTTCTTTTAACGGTAATTTTCGTTCCATGAAGACCCTCCACTGATTGAATAAAAAGGAAACGATATCCCAAATTTAACAAATTATATTTAAAATATACTTTTTTTGTAAGACAAACCGTGTTAATTAAGTAAATTGCAATAATATTAACTATATTAATATACAAAATATCAATCCAAACTGCAAAGAATTTTTAAAATAGTTCTTCAACTTAAGTAGGAACGCAGATATAAATCTCCTTAGCTAAATATGATAGAAAACCTACTATTCTAATAAAGGGATTCCTCTTCATATTATTGAAATATATAGAAATATGAATGGAGGGCAGCCTAATATGAAAAAACGAAGACTTATCTTTAGCATTTTTGGTGGACTGGTTTTAGTTTTTATAATTGTAACCGTTTTCAATTTACTGGTAATTAAATCAAAACAACCTACTCCCAATCCAACAAACCTTGTGATTGATGAGGGAAAAGCGATTGATCACTTATCTCAAGCTATTACGTTTAAAACTGTATCCTATCAGGATCGAAGTAAATTTGATTTTACAGAATTTGATAAGTTTATTTCTTTTCTAGAGGAGACCTATCCAGGTGTCCACGACAAACTTGAATTAGAAAAAATAAACGAATATGCTCTAATTTTTAAATGGAAAGGTTTAGATTCTAGTAAAAACCCCATTGGCTTAACAAGTCATTATGATGTGGTGCCAGTATTAGAGGGAACGGAAGGAAATTGGGAACAGCCTCCTTTTAGCGGCACAGTTGTAAACAATCAAATATGGGGCCGCGGTACATTGGATGACAAAATTGGGGTAATTGGAATTTTAGAAGCCGTCGAATACTTAGTCAATGATGGTTTCGAACCTGCTAGGGATATGTATTTTATGTTCGGTTTTGATGAAGAAATTGGCGGCGACGAAGGAGCTCTGGAGATTGTTAATACTCTTAAAAGTAGAGGAATCACATTTGACTTCGTTTTAGACGAAGGTGGAGCGATCGTTGAAAACATGGTTCCTGGCGTTGATCAGCCTGTGGGAGTTGTTGGGATTTCTGAAAAAGGATCTGCCACTGCTGAATTATCCATCGAAGGAAGCGGAGGTCACTCCTCACAGCCGAAAGACCAAACCAATATCGGAAGAATTGCTGGTGCAATTGCTAAACTGGAGGATACTCAATTTAAAGGCGACCTAAAAGGACCTGGTGAAGATTTATTTGAATACGTTGCACCAGAAATGAGTTTTGCCATGAAGTATGTTTTTGCAAATAAAATCATTTTCGAGCCGATTATTGAACGGATTTTACTAGGACAGCCAGCCACTGCCGCTTTAATTAGAACCACGATTGCACCAACCATTTTCCAGGCTGGGGAACAATATAATGCACTGCCTGAGAAGGCAACCGCATTTATCAATCATCGTCTTATGCCTGGTGATTCCTTGGCAGATGTCAAAACCTTCATTGAAGACACCATTGAGGATGATGATATTAAAGTGACGATAACAGGCAGTGAAGCCTCAAAGGTTTCTTCTATTAATGGATGGGAATTTAAAGCGATTCAGCAGGCAGCTAGGAATGTCTATAATGATGCCGTTATTGCCCCTTACTTAATGTTTGCTGGCTCTGATGCCAAGCATTATGACAGTATCTCCAAGAATACCTATCGTTTTTTACCCGTGCAAATTACTTCTGAAGATTTAAACAGAATGCATGGGACAAACGAACATATTACTAAGGACAATTTTATACAAGCAATTAAGTTTTATGCTGAAATCATTAAGGAATCGAATCAATAGAGATACTGCTTCTGGAAAATAAATGGGCCAGGAGAACCGTCCCCCTGGCTTCCATTTTTATTTCGATAACAATGCCAAAACGGTATCTAATAGAACATTAACGCCTTTTTCGCATTCTTCCCACGAGGTCAGTTCTTCCTCACAATGGCTTTTTCCATTAAAGCTAGGTACAAACAGCATAGCGGAAGGTACGATACCGGCAATAAATTGGGCATCGTGTCCTGCACCTGAGACCATTCTTTTATTGCTATATCCAAGCGACTGTGCTGACTTTTCTAATTGGGTAACAATTTCTGTATCAAACCAAACCGTATCGCGCTCCCATAGTTTGGTTGTCTTTACCTCACAGCCCTCGTTTAATCCTACGTTCGGCAGTCCTTCAACGAACTTTTTAAAGGCGTTCACAATCTCAGGATTTTTATGTCTGGCTTCTAGAGAAAATACAACCTTGTTTGGAATGACGGTATGAATACTTGGATAAACATTTACCCTGCCGATAGTAAATACCAATTCTTCATCTAATGGACCTAATACCCTGCGAATCTCATTGATCAGGTTATTGGCGGCGAATAATGCATCTTTTCTCATATTCATTGGCGTAGTTCCAGCATGGTCGGATTCACCTGTAATTTCAATATCGTAGCATGCCATGCCTACCACACATTCCACGACACCGATTGAAAGTGCTTCTTTTTCAAGAATTGGCCCTTGTTCTATATGCAATTCTAAGAAAGCAGAGCCCTCAATTAGACGATTCTCTACTTCCCCCTCATATCCAATGGATTTAAGTGCTTCTTCAAAAGTGATTCCCGCAGCATCTTTCTTTTTCAACATCACTTGCTTATCAAATTTACCCGAAAGGACACCTGATGCCATCATTGAGGGCTCAAATCTAGCACCTTCTTCATTTGTAAAATTAACAAGTGTAATCGGAATTTGGGGCTTAATCTTATTTTCCACAAGTGTTCTAACCACTTCTAGTCCGGCTAAAACGCCAAGCACACCATCAAATCTGCCGCCTTTTTTAACGGAGTCCAAATGGGAGCCAATTAGGATTGGTGGTTTATTCTCCACACCCTCTAGTTTTGCATACATACAGCCCATATCATCAACCTTAACGGTTAAGCCAATTTCCTCACAGCATGAACGAAAAAAATCTCTAGCTAAACGATCTTCTTCTGATAATGAAAGCCGGGTAACACCATTGTTCTGTGTCCTGCCAAATCTCGCAAACCGTTCTAGTTCATTTTTTAAACGTTCTCCATTAATTAAAAGCTTTTGCCGCTGCATGCAGATCACTCCTTTAAAATGGTAGGCTCTAGAGTCTTGTATTATAATTATGTAAAAATTCAGTTAATATTAATTATACCTGACTTAAATAATCTGTCATTAGACAAAATATAAGATTATAACTCCACATTGTTTTATAGTTTGTAACTGAAAAACCTTCAGCCAGCACACACACCAGCTAAAGGTTAAATTTTTTCTAATTTCTATTTAATATTTCATCAATCTGTTTTAATTCATCATCAGTAAAAGTTAAATTTCGAAGTGCACCAACATTGTCTTCAATTTGACTTACCCTGCTGGCACCTATGAGCGCTGATGTTACACGTCCGCCCCTTAATACCCACGCAAGTGCCATTTGGGCCATCGTTTGGTTACGTTCTATAGCAATCGCATTCAGTTGGTTAACCATTGCCACTGAATCCTCTGTAATATTTGATGCAACCCATGAATTGGCTGCAGCCCTTGAGCCTTCTGGAATTCCATTTAGATACTTATCTGTCAGCAGTCCCATCGCTAACGGACAGAAAGCAATCGTACCGATTCCTTCCTCAGTCAGGACGTCTTGCAACCCGTCTTCAATCCATCTATTCGTCATGGAGTAAGATGGCTGGTGGATCAAGCATGGTGTACCTAGCTCTTTCAGGATTTTCGCTGCCTGTTTTGTCTGTTCTGCACCATAATTGGACAATCCTACATACAATGCCTTTCCTTGTCTGACAATGGAATCTAACGCACCCATTGTCTCTTCAAGAGGTGTTTCTGGATCAGGTCTATGGTGATAAAAAATATCAACATAATCCAACCCTAGGCGTTGAAGGCTTTGATCTAAGCTTGAGATTAAATATTTTCTAGAGCCCCAATCCCCATAAGGGCCTGGCCACATCGTGTATCCAGCCTTCGTAGAAATAATTAATTCATCACGATAACCGCTAAAATCTTCCTTAAGGATTCTGCCAAAATTACGCTCGGCTGCTCCTGGAGGCGGGCCATAATTATTGGCAAGATCAAAGTGCGTAATACCAAGGTCAAAGGCTCGTCTCACCATGCTTTTTATCGTATCGAAATTCTTATCATCACCATAGTTTTGCCAAAGACCAAGTGATATAGCCGGCAGCTTTAATCCACTTTTCCCACTGCGGTTATACACCATTTCAGCATATCTATTCTCATTTGCTAGATAACTCAATATAATCCCCTCCAAAACGATACTAGTATGTACTTCATAAATTTACCACTACTATAGGATTATTTCATCCTTTTGCTAAGCAAAATAATGTTTAGTTTTTTCAATTTTAGTATAACCTATGTTCGAATGTGGACTAGCATTTTTATGGAGGTGTACTATGTCAGAATTAGAACCATTAGAGTACCAAACAGGAGCACCGATACTTGATTATGATATTATAGAGATTAAGAACACAGCAACTGGGTTTGAGGTCCTTCTCGATATTAACTTAGATAGCGGTTATTCATTATCAAGAACAACCCTAGAAATTACACATGAGGACCTACAAGGTTATGATACAAACGAAATTGAAGAAGGTATTAAATATGCCTTAGGTTTTTTCGAGAATGAGGTTCAGTAACCTTACCTCAGAAAAAAATCGCTAGCAGCCTGTCTTCAATAATGATGGAGTGGTAAATATGCCAAAGGCAAAAGCAAAAAGTGGAGTAGGCAGAGGAACAGGTAAGAAGGGGTGGAATCGTTGGCAGGCAGGTGCTAAAAAAGCAAAAAATGCTAAACCGTATGTCAGTAAAGGAACTAAACGAGCGGAGTCTGAAAAGACCACTGATCCTACCGACTAATGTTTCCAGGTAATAAACTAATCAAACGTTTGATTAGTTTATTACCCGATTTAATCAAACGTTTGATTAGTGTTTTATTTCATCTCAATTGTGTATTTTTGTGTATTTATCTCGTTAAAAGTGAAAACTCGTTCCACATAGTGAATTTCTTGTTCATTCATAAGTAAAACAGTCGAACTCCTTGTTCCATAGTTGTCACTCTTGATAAACATTGGTGAAAGCAATCTTTCCAAATCTAAAGAAACACCCGTTTGAGGTAGTTCTTCATCAGGAGCCTGATCTGCTTTTTGAAGAAGTGTTAAAAGAGGTTCTACTAAATCCTCCTGATTACTATCCAAAATGGCAGCTAATCCTTCCTTGCCAGTTTGTACTTTCGGCCATGTTGTATTTAGTAAATGATTGCTGACACCATAGATGCCCGGAGTTACTGTTATTAATTCTTTTTTAACATTGGAATAATAGTATAGTTCATCACTATCGCCCGCTAGCAAGTTGTATCCAGGATAGGTGTCATTATTTCTTACTAGACTCTGCATATACTCTTTTATATCGCCTTTGTATTGCAAGGCGTTTGCCACAAGTTCCCCTCTTGATCGTTTCCCTTGTGTAACTTCTTTTGGATCCCGATAATTGGTCAAAGCAGCAAATCGTCCTGTTTTGGTAACACCCATCCATGTCCCCAATTTTTCCAAATCTCGTCCCGCGAGAATTTCAGGATCATCTTCCCAATAATGAACAGGTGCAGTCGGTCTTTGATAAAACTCATCTCGATTTGCTGCAACCATTAACTTGTATTTTGGATGTACCTTATAAGCAAATAAGATTAAACACATTAATAACCACAATCCTTTAAATTACAGTTTCTTCTAGTTTATCTTATTCCCGTTGTAGAATGAAGCTTTGGCAATTGTTAAGAACAGTATGCTACTATTTTTAATGAGGTGAGATTATGGCCAATATTAAGGATATAGCAAAGATGGCTGGAGTTTCGGTAACAACAGTCTCTCGTGTATTAAATAATCACCCCTATGTTAGTGAGGAAAAAAAGAATGCAGTTAAAAGAGCAATCGAAAAGAGTAATTACCAGCAAAATATTAATGCTGTTCATTTAAGTAAAGGTAAAACATTCCTTATAGGGGTTGTTGTCCCGTTTACAAATCATCCCTACTTTGCCTTATTAGTCGAAGGAATTGCTAATGAAGCTGTAAAAAATAATTATAATTTAGTTCTAATCCAAACTAATTACGAGTTACAAAGAGAACTTGAAGCTTTAATGATGTTAAAACATAAGCAGATAGATGGATTAATAATTTGTTCAAGAAATTGCGAATGGGATCTGATAGAAGAGTTTAACTCCTATGGCCCAATTATTTTATGTGAAGACACACGTGGTAAACAAATTTCATCCACCTATATTGACCATTACAAAGTCTTTTTTAAAGCTTTGGAGTATTTACACGCTAAAGGTCATCATAAAATTGGTTATTGTATTGGGAGAAATTCAGGTTCTAATAGTCAGCAAAGAGAGTTGGCTTACAAAGATTTTCTAATGAAAAACAATAAACCATATGAACATAATTATATATTCTATGATTGCTATCATTTCGAAGACGGTGATCGGGTAGTTCAGTTGCTAAAAAACATGAAGAATCCACCTTCCGCCTTATTGGTAACCAGTGACCAAGTTGCGGCTGGAATATTAATCTGCTGTAAGGAACAAAACATTGTCGTGCCTGAGAACCTAGCCTTAATTGGTTTCGATAATCAACCAATTGCCAAAATAATGAACATTACTACACTTGAAATTCCATTAATTGAAGTGGGAAAAAAGCTGTTTCTTCAAGCCCTTGATAATTCAATAAATTCTCAGGATGAGGTCTCTGTTAGATTAATCGAACGGCTGACTGTTTAGATTTTCGATTAAAGGCTCTGTTATGTTTCAATGTTGAGTTTCGTGATGGGTTGCGAATTAATAGGCGGAGAATTTCCGGCTATTGTATTTAGAGGAAGCTAAACGAGCAGATATAAGCGGAGATATTCCGGTTAACTGCTCTAAAAAAGGCCTAAATCCAATGTTTTGGATAAGATAACCGGAGAAACTCCGCTTATTTTTAATGAAAAAGGAGTATTTTCCAAATTAGCCGGAATTTCTCCGCTTATTTTCAACACTGTGAAACCAGCTGCCTAGTTTAACACAACCAAATTAAAAAACCTCCATAAACTCTTGACCTGAAACGCGTTTCATACAATAAGCTGTGTATGTAAGAAAATACAGCGCCAAGTCGGCGTGATCAGGAAGCGGAGCGTAACGACTGCGCTGTGTTTATAAGGTGGAGGTTAAAAATATGGAAAAACCAATCGTATTTTTTGATATCGATGGCACCCTGTTAAATGAGGAAAAGAATATTCCAGAATCTACGAAAACTGCTGTTCATTCCCTTCAAGCTAAAGGAATTCATACTGTTATTGCCACTGGTCGTGTACCAAGTATGTTTTATTGGATCCGCAAGGAATTAAATATTGAATCCTATGTTTGTATGAATGGACAATATGTAGTATTTGAAGGACGTGAAATTTACTCGAATCCTATGGATCGCAATTTGCTGCAAAGGATTTCTACTATGACAACTAATAATGGTCATGCTCTAGCTTATTGCAGTGTTGATGAAATAAAGGTAAGTGAAAGAAAGCATCCGTTTATAGAGGCTAGTTTTGATTCATTAATGATGGCTTATCCAGAAGTAGATCAGGAGTTTTTTAAACAAAACGATATTTATCAAGGACATCTATACTGTGACCTTAAGTACGAACAATTATATTTGAACAGCTTTCCTGATTTCAACTTTGTAAAATGGCATGACTATGCTTACGATATACTTCCGAAAGGAGCGTCCAAGGCAGTTGGAATAAAGAAACTTCTTGGAGCACTAGTTATAAAGAATTCGAATTGCTTTGCATTCGGAGACGGATTAAATGACCTTGAAATGCTTGCTGCTGTTGGAACTGGAATTGCTATGGGAAATGCAGTTCCAGAAGCAAAGGCAGCAGCAGACATTATTACAACTTCATCTTCTGAAAATGGAATTTTCAATGGTCTTAAGCAGGTTGGACTTTTGTAAAATGGATGAAGGACAAATCTCATTCAGATTTCATAAGTACTGTCCTTCATAACGTCGATGAAGGACAAATCTCATCCGGATTTCATAGAAATTGTCCTTCATCACCTGGATGAAGGACAAATCTCAATTAGATTTCATAGGAACTGTCCTTCATAACGTCGATGAAGAACAAATCCTATCCAGATTTCATGAAAATTGTCCTTCATTACGTAGGAATGCCTCTTTACCTTTATTTTTTCTTCGCATGTTTCCGCATATCGAAGGCAACTGCCACAATAATAATCGCGCCTTTTACAATGAATTGGATGTATGGACTTACACCTAGGAAAGCTAAACCATAGTTGATTACCTGAAAAATTAGAACCCCTGTAATAACTCCCGGTACCGTTCCAATTCCTCCTGATAGTGATACTCCACCGACAACACAGGCCGCAATTGCATCTAACTCGTACATATTACCAGTATTGTTGGTTGCACTACCCACACGACCCGCTTCTAACGTACCTGAGAAACCATATAAAAGACCAGCAATCATATAAATGATGATAATATTTTTAGCAACGTTAACACCAGAAACCTTTGCTGCTTCGGCATTTCCGCCGATTGCGTACATATTTTTACCAAGTTGTGTTTTATTCCAAACCACCCAAATAATGATTGAAAAAGCAATGGCATATAAAATTAAGTATGGGAATTCATACTGCCCTAGTTTTATTCCCTTTTGAGCAAAGGTAGTAAAGCTCTCACTTAATCCACCAATAGGCTGCGCACCGTAAGGCGGACGGTCAAAGTAAATAGAAGTGATTCCATATACTCCAATCATCATACCTAAGGTTGCAATAAACGGCGGTACATGAAACTTAGAAACAATAAATCCATTTAATGATCCAAATAAACCCGTTACCAGCATGGCAATAATAATCGGAACAAATAAAGGTAATTCCGGTAAGTTAGGATACATTTTATAAGCATAATCACCTGCTTGAAGCAAAGAAGCGGAGACTACTGCTGCAAGTCCGACCATCCGCCCTGCAGATAAGTCTGTCCCTCCCAATATCAGGATACCGGCAATCCCAAGTGCGATAATAATCCTGGACGATGACTGACTTAGGATATTAATCAAGTTGGTCATGGATAAAAAGTCAGGAGACGCAATCACAATCCCAATAACTAGTAGAATTAAAAATACATAAATAACATTATCAAACAGCCATTTTACAACATTCGACTTTTTTGTAGCCTGAGTATTCATTTTGCTTCTCCTCCTAATACAACGCAGCCAGTCGCATAATTTCTTCTTGCGTGGTTGTTTTTGTTTCTACGATTCCGGCTGCTCTTCCATTACTCATTACTAAGATTCTATCTGTTACCCCTAAAAGTTCAGGCATTTCTGAAGAAATCATAATAATTCCTTTTCCTTGGGCAGCTAATTCGTTAATAAGTTGATAAATTTCAAATTTTGCTCCGACATCAATTCCCCTTGTTGGCTCATCCAGCAATAATATATCCGGTTTCGTGAGCAGCCAGCGGCCAATAATAACCTTCTGCTGATTACCACCCGATAAACTTCCAATTGGTGTTTTTTGCGAAGGCGTTTTGACCTTCATTGAATCTATCACCCATTTTGTATCATCATGAACTTTGCTTTCTGATAGAAACAATCCTTTTCGGTACTGCGGCAGGTTAGCAATAATTGAGTTAAAGCTAATGCTGAGTTGGGGATAAATGCCCGTTGTTCTTCTTTCTTCGGTCACTAACGCAAAACCATTTTTAATCGCATGCTGTGGTGAATGATTATTGACCACTTTTCCATTTAGTTCAATGCTTCCTGATTTGAGCCCTCTAATACCGAATAGAGCTTCCATTACTTCAGTCCGTTTGGATCCGACCAAACCGGCAACCCCCAATATTTCCCCTTTTCTTAACTCAAAGTTGATATTGGTAAAAGAACCTTCTGTTTCGGCAGTTAAATCCTTTACCTTAAGGGTTACCTCTCCAGGTTGATTGACTTTTTGCGGGAACCGCTGTGATAAATCACGGCCAACCATTAGCTTAATGATTTCGTCCGTGGTTAACTCTTTCGCGCTTTTCGTCGCAATATACTGGCCGTCACGCATAATCGTCACTTCGTCAGAGATTTTTAAGATTTCTTCCATCTTGTGTGAAATATAGATGATCGCTACGTTTTCCTTTTGAAGCTTCTTTATGATGGTAAATAAATGATTAACTTCTTTTTCTGTAAGGGAGGAAGTTGGCTCATCCATTACAATCAGTTTTGAATGATAAGAAACAGCTTTTGCAATTTCCACCATCTGCATTTCTGAGACAGATAGGGTGCTTACCTTGCTGCGTGGGTCAATATTGATATCCAAACTCTTAAAAATTGCCGAGGTTTCCTCATACATCTTCTTTTCATCAATAAAGATGCCCCTTTTCGGATATCTTCCCAGCCAAATATTATCCATTACATTTTGCTGTCGGACTTGGTTCAGTTCCTGGTGGACCATTGAAACTCCGTTTTCAAGCGCTTGCTTCGAATTCGCGAACGAAACCTCTTTCCCATCCAACAGGATTTTCCCTTCATCCATTGAATAAATTCCGAATAAGCACTTCATTAAGGTTGATTTTCCAGCACCATTCTCACCCATTAAGGCATGTACGGACCCTGCCTTCACTTTTAGGGAAACGCTATTAAGAGCGATTACACCAGGAAATCTTTTTGTTAAATTAATCATTTCTAGTAAATTGGCTGAATTTGCTTCTGACATGCTTAAACCTCCTTGCCTAACCATTTAACATGCATTTTTTTATAAAATGAATTTAGTTTTCATCAGTCCTGCTTCATTTGAATGCTTAGAAACATTGCCCCGAACGAAGGAAAAGAAAATCGATCCTTTTCCTTCGTTCGAGGAGCGCCATTAGGGGTGTCCCCTAGGAAAAATTGAACTGCATTTTCCCCCGGACTTGGCGCTTCCCTCTTTTTTTACCTTTTACTTATAAGCGTCTTTACCAACTTGGATATTGTCCTTTGTGATTTCAACGTAAGGTACACGTACTGCTTTTTTATCATCTAACTTCCACTCTGTTCCTTCTAAAACGTCCTTACCGTTTGCAGCATTAGCTGCAAGTTGAACAGTTGCTGCACCTTGGTTTTTCGCATCATTTAGGACGGTTCCAACCATTTTTCCTTTTTCAATCATTTCAAGTGCTTCTGGGATCGCATCTACACCTACAACTGGCATAAACTTATCACCTGAGAAGTAACCTGCTTTTTCAAGAGAAGCAATCGCACCTAACGCCATACCGTCGTTATTTGCAATAACAAATTCGATATCTTCATTGTATTTTGCAATCCAAGCATCCATTTTTTCAGTTGCTTTCATTGCATCCCACATGCCTGTATCTAAAGCTAATTCGTCTACTTCAATTCCTTTTTCCTTAACTGTATCAATAACAAACTTTGTACGGGCTTCTGCATCAGGATGTCCTGGTTCACCTTTTAAGAGAACGTATTGAATCTTGCCATCACCATTTTTATCCCATTTAGCTTTATTTGCTTCCCAGGCCTTAGCAATTAATTCACCTTGAATCACACCTGATTCAGAAGAAGTAGTTCCGACATAATAAGCTTTTTCATAGCCCGCCAATACACTTGCATCTGGCTCTTTGTTAAAGAAGATAACTGGAATATCCTTCACTTTTGCTTTATCAATAATAGTTTGTGCTGCCTTTGGATCTACTAGATTAATAGCTAGAGATTTTGCTCCTTTTGCAATAAGTGTATCTACTTGTTCTACCTGCTTCGCTTGGTCATTTTGTGAGTCATTTAACATTAAATTAACTTTTCCATCTGCTGCCGTCTCCATTGCACGACGAACATAGGACATGAAGTTGTCATCGAATTTGTAAATCGTTGCACCTACTGCTGGAAGGTCGCCGTCCTTGCCTTTTCCAGAATCTGTGGAACTTTTTTCTGTACCGCCGCAGCCAGTTGCTAATAGAATGCTAGACGCAACTGTTAATGATAAAATTAACCCTTTTTTCTTTTTAAACATGTCATCTTCTCCTTTTGCTCTTTGTGTAAAGGCCCTGGTAAACTTCGCTTACCTCAACCTAATTGAAAGCCCTTACACATATAGTAGCATCGGGAGAATTCGTTCAATAGTTCCAACCTATAGCACATATTTGCGAATTCCTAGACTTTTTTGTTCACACTAAAAAAGACCGATCCATTTACGAATCAGTCTTAAAAATGAAACTCTATTAACTTACCGTTTCCCTGCGAAACTCGGTAGGCGATAAACCTGTTTGTTTTTTAAACACACGACTAAAGTAATTCGGATCCTTATAGCCGACAGAATAGCATATTTCCTTCAAGCTCTTTGAAGAGTCAACCATTTCTAGTTTTGCCTGCTTAATCCTTATTTCCGTTACGTAATCAATAAAGGTCATCCCAAAACGGTCTTTAAATAATTTACTTAAATAAAAAGGACTGAGTTCCACATAATCTGCTACATGTTCCAATGTAATACAATCCGCATAATGATTCTCTATATATTCCTTTGCTTTATGTAGCATTCCCTTGGCATGGCTGTTTCTCCACAACTGAACATGCTGGACGACTTTCAATAAATTCGATTTTCCCTGTTCTAAAATTCCGTTACTATCCTCTGCCTCATCAATCGTCAAGGATGCTTCAAACTGTATCCCTAAATCATGCAGCATGCGGGAAAGAAGAATAAACAACTCATCAAGTGACTTTTTCACTGCAGACGCTCTTAATCCTTTGTTTGCGATAAGCTTGTTTACGAACGAATCAAATATAAACATTACTTGATTTAAATCACCCTGACGGACCCCATCCAGCAATTTTTTCTCAATCTCCAACACATCCGAAACAGAAGGCAGTTCAGTTGCTCCTTGTTTCCCGCTAAATAAATATTTTCGATTTGGCGTTTTTAATAGCTGCTGTAAGGCTACTACCGCCTCATGATAAGATTTGTTAAGTTCTTGGCCTTGACTGTAGGGAAGACCTATCCCAACTCTTAAATCTGCATTTATTTGATTTTTTTGGAAAGAGCTAAATAGACTCTCAATGGCTGCCTGTGCACTTGTTTTAAACTGGACTTTATCAGGCATTTGTTTACAAAGAAATAAAACAGGTACTTGAGAGTCTGTCATCGGTCCTATCATGACTTCTTCCTTTTTTACTACTGTTTTCATTACATCCTTTAACCATAAATAAAAGTTTTGTTTTTCATGTAGTCCAAGGTCACCTTTTTCCTTAGGCAGGAGAGAGAACAGCATAATATAGCCAGAGGTAATTTCAACACCTAACAGTTGACCCCAATGATCAAAAGATATGTCTTGGACTTGGTTTAAAATCAGCGAAGATACCCACTCTTTCTGAGCAATGGAAACAGCCCGGTCAAGGTTCTCACGCAAATTTTGCTGTTCTTTCATAGACTTGCGCTCTTCAAAAATTTCAGCAGAAACACGTTGTAAACTCTCAAGAATGTCTTGTATTCTACTAGGTTTTAAGATGTATTCTTTGACACCCTGCTGCATAACCTCTTTGGCATATTCAAACGTATTAAAGGCTGAAACCATGATAAATCGGATGCCCGGATCAGTACTTTTGATTTCCTTTACGGCTTGAACACCATCTATTCCTGGCATTTTTATGTCCATAAAGATGATATCCGGCTTATGTTCTCTAGCCATTTCAATCGCCTTTCTGCCGTTAGGTGCTTCACCAATTACCATTACGTTCTCTGAAGAGTTGTTTATGATCTTCGTCAATGCTTTTCTCTCTAGCACCTCATCATCCACAATAAGAATCTTCAACAAGCAGTCTTCCTCCCTTTGCACTGTTTGGAATGGTCAACTTAAACTTCGTACCTTTTCCCACGTCTGAATGTATTTCAATAATGTCATTTTGATGGTAAAAGAGTTGCAGCCTGCGAATTACATTTTTTACTCCTATACCTGTCGAATGACCTTTAGATTTATCCGGTACATATCCTTCTTCTATTTCTGTTCCCGTTACATAATTTAGCAGTCTATTTTTGGTGCTTTCATCCATTCCATCCCCATTATCAACAATCTCTACATTAATTCTGTCATTACTTCTGTATATATTGAGTTGGATTTCTGCATTTTCCTCATAGGATTCAACACCGTGTATGAATGCATTTTCGATTAATGGCTGCAGCGTCAAACTAGGTATTTCTATATCTAAACAATCCTCTTCTATTTCTGTTATGAATTGAATTCGATCTCCAAACCTTGTTTGTTGAATAAAAAAGTATTCTTTTACAATTAGAACTTCATCCCTTAGTGTGGCAGCTTTATTCAAATCACCACCCAGGTTGTATCGAAGTAATGTTGCGACAGATTCAATTAATCTAGAAGTATGCTCCGCCTCTTCTAGGTAGGCCATCTTTGAAACCGTATTCAATGTATTGAATAAAAAATGTGGATTGATTTGGTTTTGAAGACTCCTAAGTTCTAATTCTTTTAGGAGTTTATCCAGCTCTGATTTCTGTTTAATTTCTTGTACCAATTGCCTAAGGTTGGAGCGCATTTGGTTAAAAGTTTCAGTTAATGGCTTTAATTCATCCTTGGTGGTTATTTTAATATCTTCACCAGATAAATTGCCTTTTGAGATTTGCCGGGCTGCCTCGGATAAACGAGTAATCGGTTTTGTAATTCCGCCAGAAATCCAAAGTGCGATCAATGTACTGAGAAAAAAAGCAGCAGCAAAAAGGGAAAAGGACATTAGTTTATAATAATGATTTTGCCTCTCCATTTGGTCATAGAAATTTTGATAGTCTGTTAGCTTATTATTTAGGAGTGCAAGTGTACTTTCATGGAGGAAACCAGCTATTTTTAATGCTTCATTTAAGTGATCCGAATACTCGTTAATATTGTCTTTATGAAAAGCTTCTATCGTTGCATCACATTCTTCTAGAAAGCTATTTATCATATTCTGGTAATTAATAACCGCTATATCATTCGATTGCATTTCTTTATTAAAAAGCCATCGGTCATTCAGCAACTTAGATTTTTCCAGGTTATAGTCTTTTAAATAGGAACCTTCCTTATCTAACAAATACCCCTGCAGGTTTTCCGTAATGGTCGTGGTTCGCTGGGAGATATCATTTAACATAAGAAACCGTTCAAAACTATCATCATATTCATTTATAAGGTTTTCACTACTTTGATAAAAAAAGACTCCTACTGACGTTAACAACACGACAAGAACGATGAAATACAGCAGTAATTTGGAGCGGATTCGAAATAACATTATCTGTCAGCCTCCCCTTGGTGCTGATTGTTCAAAGGTAAATCGGCTGCTCTTATAATGCGAGTATTTGTATGAACAACAGGTGGGACCTTTTTGCCTTCAATAAGGTCAATCATCATTTGGATGGCTCGGTAGCCCATTTCATATGGCTCCTGGACTACTGTCGCTTTAATCGTGCCTTCCGCAATGTAATCAAGTGTTTCAGGAAGCGTATCAAATCCGATAATATAAACTCTACCTGGCTTCCTTTTTTCAACCACTTGGGCAATTCCAATTGCATCGAGTGCACTTGTCCCATAGAAGGCAGTTACTTCTGGGTAATCGGCCAATATTTGATAAGCCTTTTCAGCTGCCCGAACTCTACTAATCCCTGATTCTTCGACAGTAATAATCTTTATTCCCTCTTCAGACTTTACGGCGTCCTGGAACCCCTTAACACGCTGCTGCTGATGGTTTGCATAAAAATTACCCGTAATAATCGCAACATTCGCTTGACCTTTTGTATCTTCAATTAATGCTTTACCTGCTAAAAAACCTGAATAATAATTGTCTGTTCCAATATAAGCCATTCGGTTGCTATTGGCAGCATCAGTATCGATGGTTATCACTGGGAGTCTCTCTACGACCCTATTAATGAGCGGGGTAAATTGCTCATCACTCAAACCTTGAGTAAGAATTCCATCCACCTTAGACGCCATTGACATTTCAATTGTTTTTAAATGTTCGTCGATATTCGCCTGCTTTGGCCCAGCATACTCCAATAAAACACCGTATTCCTTTGCAGCCTGCTGTGCCCCTTTTTCAACTAGCCGCCAATAGTCATTGTCCAGCTCTTCCGGAACCAACACAAAATGATACTTATACTTATCTACAACTCTATCTCCCGAAGGCAAATCATGGGAAACAACCTTATAACCATAAAAAATAGCAAATGCACAACTCACAAGAAAAAATAAAACCCCTACCACATAAGACATCAAAGAAAGCCCTTTCATAAAACAACTCCAACCTTCTACAAATCTAGATAAAAAACATTATACGGAATAGACCAATATACGACAATGTATAAATGGTGACAGGCACCACAAAAACACAAATGTCCACCTGAGGTGGACGTTTGTGTTTTTGTGTTTTTTTAGAAGCTGCTGTCTCTTATGATGAGTTGGGTGGATATGGTTATTTTTTTGGCTGTTTTTCTGCCTTCGATTCTTTCTACTAGGGTGTTGACGGCTGTTTCTCCCATTAGTTCTGTATAGACTTTGACGGTGCTTAAGGATGGAAAGACGTATTTGGAGATGCTAATGTCGTTTACGCCTATGATGTTCACCCGCCCTGGGACAGGTATCCCTTCTTCCAATAGTGCTCTAAGAGCGCCAACTGCCAGCGAATCATTTGCAGCAAAGAAAGCGGTTGGCAGGTTTTCTCCGTGCTCCTGAATGGCTTTTTTCATGAGTGAATGACCCTCAGAAACGGAGAATGCTCCTACGTACATATACGCTTCATTCAACAGCCCTTTTTCAGTTAAGTAGTTTTTAAACGTAACCTCTCGTTGGTCCTCGATGAGAGAGGTTTGATCTTTAAATACTTCTCTTCCGCCAATATAACCAATCTTCTCATGTCCATTTGTAATATAATGATCAATAACCTTTTTAGTGGCCTTTTCAAAATTTATGACAATGGAATCGAACTGTTCTTCATCAGGAGAGATGTCGACAAAAACGAGATTATTTGTGATCGATACCATATCGTTAATTTGTTTATCACTAAATTTCCCGATAGCAATAAGACCGTTAATCTCATCCTGTTTTAAATCCTCATAATTGTCTTGAAAGTACTTAGCTACAGAAAAGCCCAATTGTCTGGCCTGGTTTTCTACCCCCAGCCGAATCGACATATAATATAAATCTTCTAGTTCTTCCTTTTCGGTATACCACTGCAACAATGCAATTTTTCCTGTTTCTAGTTTTCTAGGTGTTTTCTTTTTATAAGAAAGCTGCTCTGCAACCTCAAATATCCTCTTTTTCGTTTCATCACCAACAGACAGGGTACTATCATAATTCAACACTCGGGATACCGTTGCGATCGAAACTCCTGCTAATTCTGCAATATCCTTTATTGTAGCCATTCATCAAACTCCTATTGTATTAGAAAAAAAGCGATACTTTGTTGTGGTACGATACACTTCCTCTGGGTTTAAAACAATTGTTGGGAAATCAGGCTGGTTAATGGCATCAGGCAGACCCTGTGTTTCTAAGCACACACCTAAGTAATTCCTTGCACGAACACCCGAGATGGAATAAGGACCTTCCAGCTGATTCGCCGTATACAGAACCACACATGGCTGGTCAGTCGTAACCAACAATGTCCTGCCGCTCTCTTTTTCACTTAACGCCACTGTATTTTCTCCCTTTTTGGCAAAGATGAGCGGATGGTCGTAACCATTGCCGGCAAGCACATTCTGCGGATGGTCGGATTTAATCCCCGATTTCAATAGACGCCCATGCTTAAAATCGAAAGGGGTATTAGTAGAATCAATCAATTTTCCGGTAGGGATTAAATCTGATCCAAGCTCTAAAAAGCGATCACTTTCTAATTGGAGAATGTGCTCAGAACAATCTCTTTTGATATTTCCACTTAGATTAAAATAAGAATGATTGGTTAAATTAACAATTGTTTTTTTGTCTGTTACCGCTTCATAGGAAATGCTCAGTTCATTCTGATTGTTTAAAAGATAGACGATGGTCGTATCCAAATTCCCTGGATAGCCTTCTTCTCCATCTATACTACGATAGAAAAATTTCAAACCAACGGCATTCTCTGTTTCAATGCTTTCCGTTTCCCAGATAACGGAATTAAAGCCTTTCTTACCGCCATGTAAATGGTTGGAACCCTCATTAGGGGTCAGTTGGTAAACCTCGCCATCCAGTTCAAATTGTGAATGACTGATTCTTCCAGCCACTCGACCACACACCGAGCCAAAATATGGGGCTAAATCGATGTAATCCTCTATCTGATCAAAACCAAGCACGACATTTTCAATTTTTCCGTTACGGTCAGGAACCATTATTTTTGTAATAATACAGCCATAATTCAGAACTGACACAGACATTCCCGATTCGTTGACAAGGGTATATTCAATCACTGACTCATCGTGATAACGACCAAAAAGTTTATCTAGTATTTTCATTATCCTTCACTCCATTTACACTTCAAAATATGAGCCATTATGTTATCACATGCTGTCAGCTTAAAACCTACGATAATGACGAGATAAAACGTTTAAACCCTGCTCTGCCTTCTTCATCTCTCTTATAAACACCAGCATCTTCTAAACATTTTAAAAACTTCTTCCCAGTCTCTTCTCTTACGATTGCTTCAACATTGGAATTTGTTGCAATATCTTGATACTTTTCTTTTAAAGCCGCTGCCCATTCCATATGGTACTCAGCAACCACTTCGGTTTTACCAACAATGAAATCTTCAACTTCTCTAAGTTCGTTCTTTAAGCGTGCTGGTAAAACAGCCAGTCCCATCACTTCGATTAATCCGATGTTTTCCCGCTTAATATGATGAACATCTTGATGAGGATGATAAATTCCAAGTGGATGTTCCTCACTTGTTCGGTTGTTGCGCAGAACTAGATCAAGTTCATAAAATCCCCGGTTTTTGCGTGCAATTGGTGTGATCGTATTATGCGGAATATCGCCCGTTTTTGCATGGATTCCTACACTTTCGTCGCTGTAATTTCTCCATGTTGATAGAATATACCCGCCTGCTTCTACAAGAGGACCAATTTCTTCAGAGCGTAATCGAATAACAGACATCGGCCATTTTACAATCGAACCATGTACATGCGGGAAGCGATCCAACTCAAAACTCCACTCATCTTCTGCTTTCGCCATTGCAAAGTCATAATGACCGCCCTGGTAATGATCGTGGGATAAAATAGACCCACCGACTATCGGTAAGTCAGCATTGGATCCAACAAAATAATGTGGGAACTGCTCGACAAAGCTTAATAACCGATGGAAGGCTGTTGCCGTAATCTTCATATCCCTATGTTCCTCTGACAATACGATACAATGCTCATTATAGTAAACATAAGGTGAATATTGTAACAGCCAATTCTCTTCTAAAAGATTTAACCTGATCATACGGTGATTAGAGCGTGCCGGGTGGCCAATTCTCCCGGCATACCCTTCATTTTCAACACACAGCAAACATTTAGGATAATCTGTTTTCGCCACTGCACGTTCAAGTTCAATACTTTTAGGATCCTTTTCTGGTTTCGATAGATTTATGGTAATGTCTAGCTCACCATATTCCGTGTTAACCTTGTACTCAATATTATTGCTAATCCTCTTCATCTGAATGTAGTTACTATTCTTGCTTAAGTCATAAAAATACTCGGTTGCTGCCTGCGGACTCTGTTTATATTTATCATAAAAGATTTGATTAATCGTTGATGGACGCGCCATAAAGCAGTCCATTATTTTACTAGAAAAAATCTCTTTTTCATCAAAGATATCTTCAACAATACCTTGTGTACAGGCGTAGTCCACAATCTGTTCAAGTAAATCAGGTATTTCTAAATCAGACTCTCCATTGGACTCCTTAAACTCAACCAAATGCAAGAGTGAAAGGATTTGATTGCGGGCATAGATTTCGTCATCTGGCTCAATTAATTGAGCAGAAATGGCTTTATCGATTAATTGTTGGATAAGCTGATTAATCACCACACTCACCTCTCATATCCATTTGGATGATGTTTATGCCAATTCCATGCATCACTGATGATTTGGTGAATGGAGGTTCTGCTTGGATTCCAGCCTAGAACACTTCGCGCTTTTTCCGATGATGCAATCAACGTACTTGGATCGCCTGAACGGCGTTCGCCGATTTGGACAGGAATCTCCATACCCGTAACTTCCTTTGCAGTCTCGATAATTTCCTTTACGGAAAAGCCTTGGCTGCTGCCAAGATTAAATACATTGCTTTCCCCGCCATTTTGCAAATAACGAAGGGCAAGAAGATGAGCAGCAATTAAGTCTTCAACATGAATATAATCGCGGACGCAAGTCCCATCTGGTGTATCGTAATCTTGTCCAAAAACTGTTATTGCCGGTCTTTTTCCTAATGCCGCTTCTAAAATAACAGGTATCAGGTGTGTTTCTGGATTATGATCCTCGCCAATCTCCCCGCCGCTTCTTGCCGAAGCAACGTTAAAATATCGAAGTGATACATATTTAAGATCAAATGCCTTTTCACACCAAGAAATCATTTTTTCCATTGCGAGTTTTGTTTCACCATAGGTATTTGTTGGATTTGTCACTGCTTCTTCCGTAATAGGGACAACCTTTTGTTCACCATAAACTGCAGCTGTCGACGAAAAGATGATGTGCTTTACGTTAAATTCCTTCATCATTTCAAGAACAATTTGTGTACCGTAAACATTGTTATCAAAGTATTTTAAGGGCTCCGTCATTGATTCGCCAACAAGGGAGTTAGCGGCAAAATGCAAGATGGCTTCAATGTTTTCTTTTTCAAACACAGAACGCATAAACTCACGGCTGCGAATATCCCCTTCGTAGAAGTTCGCCTTTGGATGGATGGCATCACGATGTCCCGTTTGCAAATTATCGATGACCACCACTTCGGAACCTTGATCAATTAATTGGTAAACAGCATGCGAACCCACGTAGCCCGCACCGCCTAAAACTAGAATACTCATTCAGACGCCTCCATTTTAATTTCTTTTGCTCCATCACCAATACTTGCTACATAGAAATCTGCTGGATAACCAATCTTGTCATGATAAACGGTACCAACATTAGCTATAAAGCTCTCAACCTGATCATCTTCAACAATTGCAATGGCGCAGCCTCCGAATCCCGCTCCCGTCATGCGAGCACCAATTACTCCAGGTTGACTCCAAGCTGCTTCTACCAAACTGTCCAGTTCAATTCCAGTTACCTCATAATCGTCACGTAATGATATGTGTGATTGATTCATTAACTGTCCAAATGCCTCTAGGTTGCCAGCCTTTAATTCTTCAAGAGCTTTTAGCGTTCTTACATTCTCATATACTGCGTGTTTCGCCCGCTTACGAACTGTTTCATTAACTATTAATGATTGATTTTCATCAAACTCCGCTTCTGATAGCTGTCCAAGCGCTTCGATTGGAAGTTTTTGCTGGAGCAAAGACAATGCTTCTTCACATTCTCCTCGGCGCTCATTATATTTCGAGTCAGCCAGCTCCCTGCGTTTGTTCGTATTCATAATTAAGATTTTGTGACCTTCAAGTTGAATAGGTGCGTACTGATAGTGTAACGTCTGGCAATCAAGCAAAATTCCAGCGTCCTCTTTTCCCATCCCGATTGCAAATTGGTCCATAATGCCACTGTTAACACCAATGAATTCATTTTCAACTTTTTTACCAATCTTGATCATGTCAATGCGAGCTATTCCTAGTCCAAACAATCCGTCTAGAAGCACTCCTGTCAATAACTCAATGGAAGCCGAAGAGGATAGGCCTGCTCCATTAGGAATGTTGCCTTCAATTACACACTCAAATCCTGAAGGAAGTACGTAACCTGCTTCCTTTATATAACGAATCATCCCCTTCGGATAATTCGCCCAATTATGCTGCTTTTCGTACTCTAATTGCGTTAAATCAAACTCAATGATCTCTTTGTCCGGAAAGTTTACTGAGTAAAGGCGGACAAGATTGTCATCTCTCTTTTTTGCCACGGCATACGTTCCATAAGTTATTGCACATGGGAATACATGACCGCCGTTGTAATCCGTATGTTCACCAATCAGATTTATTCTCCCCGGAGCAAAAAATGCTTGCTCGGGCTGGGCGTCAAATATTTCTCTGAATGTAGTTGTTAACTTTGTGATGTTCATTGTCGTCCCTCCAACTATATATGCTATATGTTTAGTTTAATCCATTCAGTTAAAGAAATCCATATTTTTTACTAAAATTTTTACTAAACTATTCAATTTAGTCAGCAGGAAGCTGTTATTACCTGCCATAACAAAGGAAAGAGCCTGTTATTTCAGGCTCTTAGCTGGAACTATCTAAGTATTCATGGTTAGATTGCTCTGTTCGGAATATATCTATTCGTCTATATGTCAACAGCTGTTTACGGATAACCCATATTTGATTACATCGTAATCAATTACCCTCCAAGGACCTTGATTCTATTTTCTGTTTCCTGCATTTTTAGGAATAGCGGCCTTTCGCTTCCATGGGGTGTGTCTGGGTAGTGTGTACAAAGGTATAGTTGTCCGTTTAAGTCACGGAAAAGACTGGAGTGTCCGGCATTGCGGTCGAGCAACAATTCTTGATCGTGTACCCAATCACCTGCTATTTCTGCTGTTTTTGATCTGGCCACTGCAACCGTATATCCTCCCAATCCATTATCGCCATAACCAGGAACAGAGTAACTTGACCATAACATGACAAGGTCTCCATTTTTCGCTTGATACATGAACGGGGCATCTGTTAAATAACCGTTTTTTTCAATCCGGGGATCCCCGAAGTGTCGAATCCACGGCATGTCCGCAGCATTAAGGATTTCTACTGGATCACCAATGGACCTTTTTAGATTTGCTGATAAACGGATTGCTTTGATCCGGCCCTCATAAATCTGCGTCCATTCATGACAAAAAATCAACCAGCGTTGTCCATGTTTATCCTCATAAAACGTGCCATCCAAGCATTCCCAATCTGTTGGAGTAACCGCTCCATTACTATGCGGGGTATATGGCCCCCCAGGATGATCTGCTGCCAATATGCCAGTACCCCGATGTACGCCTATTCCTCCCTTAAAAGAAGCAAACATATAATATCGACCGTCAATTTTAAATACTTCCGGAGCCCAATAGTGCCTTACGCCCCAAAAGCCTTTTGGCGGTTGAAATGCGACATACGGGCCTTCCCAGTCTTCAAGATTATTCCCGACATATACTTCAAATATTGGATCTTGGTCGCCACATCCATCAGCAAATGTAGTTCCAAACAGGTAATACTTTTGCTCCTGATGAGAAGTATAGATAAACGGATCCCTAACATGAATCATATCGGTTTTTACGTTTTGCACCTTGCGAAATCCTATCTTCATTCAAATTAACCTTCTTCTTGTTATTGGTTTGTAAATTTATACGTTGTAATAGATTGATACACTTCATCCTTCTCTAAAATAGCAGATGGAAATTGACGATGATTAAGTGAATCTGGCAGACCTTGAGTCTCTAAACATAATCCAAGATATTTCTTTGATTTTACTCCGCGAATAGAAAAGTTTTCTTCTAATTGTGTTCCTGCATAAAGAACTACCGCAGGCTGATCGGTTTCGATGATCAGTCCCCGTCCACTTTCTTCATCAAATAAATGGATTTCTTTATTATTATTTACATTTAATAGGAACGGATGATCATAGCCTTTCCCTGCAAGTACATTCTGAGGATCATTTGATACTGTTCCATCAAAGATCCTTCGCCCTGATCTGAAATCAAATGCTGAATTCTCTACAGCAAGAATTTTTCCAGTCGGAATTAGCTCTTCATCCAATTCAAGGAATTGATCACTTTTTAGGGTGAGTGTATGGTTCAAAGTATCTCTTTTTAAATTTCCACTTAAATTTAAATAAGAGTGATTGGTAACATTGACTACCGTTTTTTTATCACTAATTCCTTCATAAGTTAGCTGAAGTTCATTTTGATTGTTTAATGTGTAGGTTACCTTCATTTTCAAGTTACCAGGGTAACCTTCTTCTCCGTCCTTACTTAGATAGTGAAAGACAAGACTCATAGACTCCTGTTCTTCGATGACCTCAGTATCCCAAATAACCTTATCAAACCCTACTAAACCTCCGTGAAGATGGTTGCCATTATTATTTTTCGCCAAATGGTAGTTGATACCATCCAATTCAAATTCGGCATTTGCAATTCTACCGGCATGCCTGCCTACAATTGCACCAAAATAGGGGGAATATTTTTGATACTCTTCAAGAGTATCAAAGCCTAATACAACATTTTCAAATGTTCCATCTCGGTCTGGAACTAGTATTTTTGTAATGATACATCCGTAATCAATCGTTGTTACTTCCATGCCACGGCTATTAATCATCGTATAGGCGGTGACAATCTTTCCATCAAACTTAGCAAATTGCTCTTGTACTATTTTCATGGTTAGCTCTCCATTCACTATAAATATGGATGAATCTAAAAAATATCCCTCTTAAAAAACGTCGAACGTTTACGTTCTAAAACGATTTCTAAGAAAGGATATATTTTCTGAAATTTTTCAAAATCGATTAAAAAGGAGTAAATAGGATTTAGAATTTCACAATATCGGAGTGCCACATATCATTAATTTCCTTAATCTTAGACAACTCGCACTTAGGTTCTCTGTTATAGGCTAATAAACCGTTTATCTCTTGCTCTACATCTGTTAATTGCGTATAGCAATAACCATGTAATGCTTTTGAAGCATATACGGCTTCCATTACTCTTCGATAGTCCTCGATAAATTCTTCAGCGTTCTTAACCGATGTGTATCCCCAGCCGCTTTCTTCTCCAACCTTGAAACCAATTCCGCCAAACTCGGTTAATAAAATTGGCTCCCCTTGGTGCTCAAAGCCGTCGGCATAAATACCACGGAGTGCCGGCTTAGAACTTAGGAGGTTTTCTTTTGTTGAAAGAGATTCCTTATATTCCTCATATTTAGCTTTTTCTTCTTGATTCCCATGATTATAATTGTGAATCGCACAAATATCAGTCACAGTTAATTCCCATCCGTCATTTGAAATTACTAAGCGGGTCGCATCAAGGGAATGAATTAGATAATACATAGCTAAAGAATGGTTTTGCTGTTGTTTGTTTCCTTTAATAAAAGGTACCCCCCAGCTTTCATTAACCGGAACCCAAGCAATGATTGAAGGATGATTGTAATCCCGTTCAATTATTTCAATCCATTCTCTGGTTAACCTTGCTGCTGCATCCTCGCTGTACGATGGAAACGCCGCACATTCTCCCCATACCAGGAATCCTAACTGATCTGCCCAATAAAGGAAACGAGGGTCCTCCACTTTTTGATGTTTTCTGCAGCCGTTAAAGCCCATTTCTTTTGTTAGTTCAATATCCTTTTTCAAATCTTCATCAGATGGAGCAGTTAATAGTCCCTCTGGCCAATAACCTTGATCAAGAACTAACTTTTGATAATATGGCTTATTATTTAAATAAACCATTCCGTTTTCAATGTGAACTTTTCTCATTCCAAAATAGGAGTCTACCTCATCTAAAGTCACTTCATCCTCTTTTAAAGTGACCTTAATATCAAATAAATTAGGATTTTCTGGAGACCAATTCCAGCCAATATGATGGAAGGAAGTTCTGAAAATTTGACGATTGTAAAGATTAATGGAGCGTTTATTATAGGATTCAAACACTTCAATTGTATCCTTTACAATCATTTCTCCTTTAAAGCTAATTTCAACGTCTATTGTCTTATTAAGATAGTCACCTAAGACATCAAACTCGACAATAATATCTCCGCGGTCAATATCTGGAGTTAATCTTAATTTAGAAATACTTGTGGCACTTACAGGTTCAATCCATACTGTCTGCCATATACCTGTTGTGCGTGTATACCAGATAGCATCGGATTTCTCTACCCAAAACTGTTTTCCTCTAGGTATCGTTTCATCTGTTGAAGGATCTTCCACCCTTATAACCAACGTTTCATTACCCCATTGCAAATGATCTGTAATATCGAATGAGAATGAAACATGTCCGCCTTCATGGTACCCAACGTACTGTCCATTCACATAGACCCACGCACGATAGTCAACCGCTCCGAAATGAAGAATGACTTTTTGATCATTCCATTGTGTTGGAACGGTAAATTCACGTCGGTACCAAACATGGTCATGGAAGCTTGGGTCATGAATCCCACTTAACTCAGTTTGATAAGCAAAAGGAACATTAATTTTTTGATCAAAGGCATCTTCTGTTTGAAACCATTTTTCCTTAACACCCGTATTATTATCATCAAAAGCAAAGTCCCACTCACCGTTTAAATTTAACCATTCTTTTCTTACTAATTGTGGTCTTGGATATTCCGGTCTAAATGTCATGTTCGTCTCTCCTTACATCTCTGCTGATACCATAACAAGGTTAGATCTTGGTATGATGGTAACAGCATAAAATTTATTAAATTACTTCTAATTCATCTTTTCCAGGTATAACAGGAAATGGATGATGAGGTTCTGTTTGATACCAAAATGCAACCGAGGCAATGTCGTCCTGTAGTGGAAGATATCTACCTTCTGACCTCCACCCTAGAGCCTGGATGGTCACTTTTAAATCTTCCTCAAAACGGATCGGATCCATTACATGCCATCGATACATACCAAATCGCTGCTGACTTCGATATAAGCCATCTGGCTTAATCACTTGGTGCATCCCAAGGTATGGGGTGGAATAGGTACAATATTGTCCTTTAGGCTGTTCCCAGTTCCACGCACCGCCAAAGTAATCTTCTGTGCCAGTTCCACATATGGTTGGAAATTCCTGATCGCCGTCCATATAAAACTTAATTTCTCCCTCACCCCACCAGTCACAGCTATTTACCTGCCAAGCTAGGTACGTACCTACATAATGGCCCTTGCCTTTAATGCCATCAATTATAATATGCACATCCTTATACTTTACTGGGTTACTCCTATTCCATTGTGCGTGGAAAAAAGCTGCATCCGACGGGATATCTGTTACTGTATAATCAATCTGGTAATAAAGGTAGTAGTCATCATTGGATATGTTTTCAATCGTTATTTTTGCCTTTTGTCGATAAGGCATTTCCCAATAGCTATTAAACCCTCCTGCAGGATTTACAGCAATTGGAATAGAATTAACATTTACTCGCTCACACCAGCCATTACAAAAGAAGTCACCAAGGGGAACTTCCACAGAAGGGTGTTCCTCTCCATCCCAATACATTCTGATAATCAACCTTCTCCAAGCATCAGGGTGACAAGTCAGCCAGATATGTTGGATGGCACCTGCTTCCTCGATATCTGCAATGGTAAAAGTTGATTGTTGTTTCACTAAGACAGAAGGTGAAACCTTCCACCCTTGCCCCAATTCTCTTGAAGGACCCGAGCCTGTCCCTTCTATCGCGATACCGCCTTTTCCTTTTTCTCCGCGGAAGTTTTCAGGACTAATTGACCGAGTTTTGGCATTTGACAAACGGGATAACTGCCCTAATCCCATACCTAATCCATTAAACATTAATCCTTCTCCTATCTATGCCGATTAATAATTTTTTACGTTTCATAATCCATTTTGTCAAAAGCGATTTTTATTGGTTTGTTTTTAGCCAAAGCAATTACAGCAGCGACGAGACATAACGTCAAACTAATGTAATCTGATAGAAAATAAAATGCTGCAGCTAATACAATCCAATAAATCGGAAGCTTGTATTGAAGTGTATTATCGCGTACAAGCCACCTGACAAAAATGATATTTAAGCCAGCAATGACAATAAATAAGAGCCCATAAGTGACAGCAAAGCTATAGAGACTATCAAACAAGGACTGGACACCCTTTTGTTCTAAAAGTGTTAAATTATCTACATTTGCTCCCTGTTTTTTTAAAGTAAACGAGTAATAAAAAATTGTTATAGCACCCGTAACCAACTGCCAAATACTCGCTGCATAAATGACTTTCCGTTCAAAAGACCTGCTCATTTCATTCACTCCTCTAGATGGAACATGCCGGTTGGATCCCTGCTATCCTTATCCTTTTACACCAGACGATAAAGACATGGACTGCATAAAGTATCTTTGGGCAAACAAATATAAAAGGAAAGTAGGAATTAACGCAATTAATGCGCCCGCTGTTCCAATACCAGGGTAGGTTAGGTATTGCCCCTGAAGGAGCTGCAGCCCTGGAGTAATTGGAAGTTTTTCAATATCATTAAGTACTATGGACGGCCATAGAAAATCATTCCATGCTCCTGTAAAACTGAACAATGCCACAACCGTTAATACCGGCCTAATAAGCGGCAGGATAATCAAGTAAAAAATTTGAAACTCATTTGCGCCATCGATTCTCGCAGATTCATCAAAAGTTTTTGGTATCCCTAAAACAAACTGGCGAACAAGGAAAATATTAAAAACTCCCGCAGCTCCAGGAACAATAACTGCGAGTAAATTGTTTACCCAGCCTAATTGATCCATGATACTGTATAAAGGAATTAAATTCACAACGCCAGGAAACATCATTGATGCAAGCAAAACTCCAAATAAAAAGTCACGGCCTTTGAACTGCAAACGTGTGTAACCATAAGAGGCTAAGGCAACCACTATTAACACTAAAACAGTGTGGCTGACTGCAATAATTAATGAATTGGTAAACCATTTTATCACCGGACTAGAGGCATTATTAAACAGCAATTCAGTATAATTGTTTATGGTCCAATGAATTGGTAAAAAACTTACCCCTGCTGCTACAATTTCTTCTTCTGATTTAAAAGAAGTGAAGGCACCCCATAAGATTGGAAAGACCCATATTATTGCCATTATTAATAAAAATACAAATGCAACAATCTTTGTTGTTTTACTTTCTTTCATCTACACACACCTCTAATCCTTATCCCTTAATAGGTAAAATTGAATGGCAGAAACGATCATGATGCAGACTCCAAGCATAACAGCCATTGCAGAAGACATACCTGCAATTGACAATCCTGAACTGAATGCGTTCTGCTGAATATACATTAGAAGCACTCGTGTCGAATCACTTGGACCTCCGCCAGTTAACATTAAAGGCTGTCCATATACGTTGAACTGTGCGATAGTCGTCATTACGGTTGTGAATAGAATTTGATATTTAATGCTTGGAAGCGTGATTCTAAAAAATTTACTAAATACCCCTGCTCCATCTAACTCTGCGGCCTCAATTAAATCCTTCGGCACTCCATTTAAGGCTGCTAAATAAATAACCATATTCCCCCCTATTGTCCACCATACTGTTACGATGACAAGGGAAATCCAGGCATGCGGCTGATTATCCAGCATATTGGTAGAAATTCCTAAATAATTTTCAAGCGGTCCATAGGATACACTCAAAAGGAATTGCCAAATGATCATTACGGCTGAGATGGCAAATAAGGATGGTAAATAAAACAGCGATTGAAAAAGTCGATTCATTCTTGGTTTTGCGGCTAACGCAGTTGAAATTAATAATGGAACAATAATACAAAAGGGAACGGATATTAGCACAAAAATAAACGTATTCCCTAACCCATTATAAAACTGTGTATAAAAACTGGAATCTTGATTAAAAAGCATGGTTTGGTAATTTTCCAAACCAACAAATTCAGGGGATGTAAACAAGTCCCATTTTGTAAAGGATATGTAAATACCAAATACTGATGGAATGAGGAAAAACAGTATAAATAAAAGTAAATGTGGTCCTACAAATAATAGGGGCCAAAAATTCAGAATGTTCCGTTTTTTCCCTGTATTATTTTCACTAAGTGGTTTATCAACCATGGTTGTCATTTGCTTTCACCTCTTTTTAAAGAAGAAAAGGAGGAATAAATTCCTCCCCCATCTTATTGATTCATTTTGTCATTTACGGTTTGCTGAATCTTCTTCAGTTGCTCTTTTGTATCAACCTTACCTTGGATGATATCCCAAGCAGCCTTGTCCACTTCACCGAAGATGTAAGAACTTCCTGGATCTGTGATAATCGTAACAGCTTGACGTGCCTCAGGAGTTTTCAATAAGAATGATTGCGGCATCTTTGTATATTCCTCGTTTTCGAGCATACCTAATGAAGTTGGATTTGCACCAGATTTAACCCATTCTAATGTATTGCCCTGAAGCCATTCAACGAAGGCTACAATACCCTTGATTTTATCTTCCGAACGCTCTTTACTCTTAAACATTGCAAATTGGTCTGCACCGCTACCCTGGATAATATTTGCAGCATCCCATTGCGGTGTAAATGTTTCTGCCCATTTAAAGTTAGTAATTTTGTTCATTTGTGATAACATCCAAGTACCTTCAGGCAGGAAGATTACTTTACCGTTATTGAACAACTTATTCATATCTTCGCCTTTTTTGTTCATATATCCAAGGTCATGCAACTTCTTGAATTGCTCAAATGTTTTTACAGCTGTGTCATTATCAATTGTTGGTTTCCCATCTTCAGAGAATTTGCCTCCCATTTGCAAATATAGATTGTTAAAGTTCTGCATTTGCCATGTGAAACCATAAGCGTATATACCATCTGGTTTTGCCGCAGCCCCTGCTTTTTCAATCTCTTCATACGTGATAATGTTATCGTCAGCTGCACCTGGTACATATTTGTCAACTAAGTCTTTGTTGTAATACATAACCCAACTTCCCATTGTAGCCGGTAAACCAAACTGACTGCCCTCAACGGTTCCCACGTTCCAAGCTTCTTCAATATAATTCTCTGCTTTAACTTCTGTACCCTCAATGTACTTATCCCAAGAATCTAACATTTTTTGTGAGTGGTAAGTCGATACAGCCTCTGATGCTATAAGTGCAATATCAGGAACACCTTTACCAGAACGAGTAACGGTGGCTAATTTGTTACCAAGTACGTCGCCCTTCATAGCAACGATTTTAACTTTATAATCTGGATTCGTCGCATTGTATTGGTCAATATTTTTTTGAATAAGGTCAGCATCAGGACCAGTTGTCCCGCTCCATAATAGGATTTCTTTATTACCATTATCTCCAGATGCATTTTCATTGTTTTCCTCTTTACCGCCGCATGCACTTAATAGAAGTGCTGCAATTAGTGATAATACGATTAGTAAATTATATTTTTTCAATTTACTTCCCCCTACCTGAGTTTTTGTTCTTTGTAAGTTGGACCATCAATTTTCAACTTACCATCTTCAAAATAGATTCGATCCATATTCATTACCCGATCGCCACTTGGGTCATCAGGAAAAGTATGAGTATGGTAGACAGTATATAAAGTTTTTCCATCAAGACCAGTTGCAACACTATTGTGCCCTGGACCTGAAATTCCATTCTCTAAATCTTTTGATAAGATAGGATTTTCTATTGCTTTAATAAAAGGTCCCATAGGATTGTCGGCAACTGCATAACCCACCCCATAATCGGAGCTTGCATAGAAGTTTGAAGAATACATAAGGTAGTATTTACTGTCATGCTTCAATACAAAAGGGCCTTCATTCCATTGGTAGTCTCCATTTAAACCTTCCCAATCCTGATCGGGCTCAAGCAATAATTGTGGTTCGCCAATTAAAGACGTTAGTTCATCATTCATTTCTTGAACGAATATCTGACTCACATGATACCCATTAATGATATTTTCGGAGCAGTCCTTAACATAATAAAAATAAGGAGTTCCATCATCTTCAAAGAAAATGTGTCCGTCTATGTAAGATCCAGACTGTTTGATGATTTCGGTACTTATATCTTCAAATGGTCCCAGTGGTTCTTGACTAACGGCCACTGAAATTTGCAAATGACCTTCCTTGTTACGTGCACTGTATGTCATATAATATTGGTCGTTATGTTTAACTACTTCAGGAGCCCAGAAATCACCTGTTGCCCACTGATTAGTCTGTTGTTCAATATCATAAACCAGACCTTTTTCTTCCCAGTCCACCATGTTATCCGACTGCCAAGCTCTAAAACCAATTGTAGCTGCAGAAGTAGCATACATATAGTATTGGTCCTCATCCTTTAATACAAATGGATCACCTATATTCGTCATACCACCAATTGGATTCTTATATGTGATTGATTGTTCTTGCTTCATTGAAAATAACAGCACCCCAATTCCTGCTAAAAGTAAAATAGAAACTACCGCTATAAGGATTATTGTTTTCTTCGTGCGCTTTTCTAACAATACCTCATCCCCTATTGCCATTTTGTTATTAGGTATCCCCTCCTAAGCTTGGCAGATGTTAATTTTTCAACTAGATTGATTACGCTTACATACTTACATAAAAAAATAAATATTTAGTAAAAATTTTTACTACACTATCAATATATAACCAATAATATTGGCTGTCAACAATAATTAATTAATTTAATTAACTATTGTTTCGAGTAAATTCTATTCTTTGCATCTTGTATGATATTATATTATTACTTACTCTATAAATTATAAAAACAAAAAAAAGGGAGGTATGTGGATGATGGACGTTACTAAAACTGGCAGTTTTGAAAGAATGAAGTCATTAAATCAATCAACGGTATTAAATATGATACGTCTTAAAGAACCTATATCAAGAGCAGAAATAGCAAAGCAAACTAACTTAACCCCGCCGACTGTGAGTTCCTTAGTCAGTGAATTAATTGAAAAAAACTTAATTAAAGAGGAACAGTCCACTACCTCGAAGGCAGGCGGCAGAAAACCTATCATGCTGCGGATCAATTATTCTGCTCATTATATCATCGGCGTATATGCTGCTTCAGAGGTTGTTCGTGTCATTTTAACTACCATGGATGGAAAGATTATTGAGAATTATGTAAAGCAGATCATAAATCTTCCTTCTAAAACAGAATTTATGAATTTGCTCATTGAAAGTATCAATTGGATAATAAAGAAAGCTGAATTCAAAAAAGATTTAATCCTTGGGATCGGCTTTGCTATGCACGGATTGGTTGATTCAGAACAGGGGATGGCTATTTTTTCACCCCATTTACAGCTAGAAAATATACCAATAAAAGAAGGGTTAGAAAGAGAATTCGACATTCCCGTTATTGTGGAAAATGATGTTCGTGCCTTGGCTTTAGCAGAAAGCTGGTTTGGGCAAGGACAAAATGAATCTGATTTTATCTGTATTAGTGTTGGACGGGGTATTGGTTCCGGTATCTTTATAAAAAATGAAATCTATAAAAGCTCTTTTCATTCAGCAGGTGAAATAGGTCATACGATTGTAGATGTGAACGGTCCCAAGTGTCAGTGCGGAAATCATGGTTGTTTAGAAGCCTATGCATCTGAATCGGCAATTATCAATAATGTCAAAAAGGAACTAGAAGTTCAACCCGATTCATTTAATCTCGAATGGATGAACGATAGCAAAAAAGAACTTAACATCAAAATGTTATTTAAAGCCGCCAGCGAAGGGGAGCCCTTAGTTGCATCGATCTTGGAAAAGGGCGGTCATTCCCTTGGGTTAGCTACGGCCAATATGGTAAATATTCTTAAGCCTTCAAAAATTATATTAGAAGGCAGCATTTTCGAAGAAGGCGATTTTGTTTTACAGCCACTCATAAAAATGATAGAAAAATATAATTTTAATAATTCCAATGAGGAAATTCAGATTGTTTGTTCAAAATTAGGTAAAACAGGCATGGTTTTAGGGGCTGTGACGTTAGTATTAAGGAAAATGTTTAGCACAGAAAGCTAGGAAATAACATTCCATAGTTAACACAGATTTTTATAGAAATTAAAAAGAGGCTCCTAAAAAGTCTATTTATATGACTTTTTAGACAGCCTCTTTTTCAAAAGATTAATTTATATGTTCATCCGTACTTTTTAAATAAAATATTTCTGATTGGAAATCGCCTCTTCGCCTCGACGATTTCAAGTTTACCCCGTTAAACTCCGTTGGAAGCTGAAGACCCACTTGCATTAACTCATCACCATAATAGGTTCGCCCATCGATCTCATATGCTTTATCTTCCGATAGTCCACTTAGACGTAATGTTTGCTGTTTTCGGGAATTAGCTGTAGCCAATACCTTATAATAGCCAACTAGTGCTTCCGATTGGTCTGGACTAACCACCATCCATGCCGTCTCATTACCGGAGAAAGGACTTAATAGCCGGTAAAAATGGCCATCCCGAATCAAGCGGCGCTGCTCTTTATAAAAAGCAACCTGCTCTTTAATCTCCTCCCTTTCCTCTTCTGTTAATGAGTGCGGATCCAGTTCGTAGCCAAATGTTCCAAAGTAAGCTGTATTTGCCCGTGTAGACAATGGGGTCTCTCTAAATGTTTGATGATTTGGAACATCTGAAACATGGGAGCCCATACTATACAACGGATAGGCTAAAGATGTGCCATATTGAATCTTCAACCTTTCGACCGCGTCGGTATTATCACTCGTCCAAGTCTGAGGTGCATAATACAGCATACCAGGGTCAAAGCGACCGCCGCCGCCGGCACAGGATTCAAACAGGACATGAGGGAACTCACTCGTTAACCTTTCATACAAAGAATACACACCTAAAATATAGCGATGGAAAAACTCGCCCTGCTGATTGGATGCTAATTTTTGTGAGAAAGGCTCCGTTATGTTACGATTCATGTCCCACTTTATATAAGACAGTTTTGTTTGTCTAATAATCCCAGACATTTTTTCGTAAAGATAATCAACAATTTCAGGTCTGGAGAAATCAAGTACCAATTGGTTACGCCCTAAAGTACGATGCTGGTCTAGCATTCCTACAGCCCAATCAGGATGTTCTTTAAACAACTCGCTGTTTGGACTGATCATTTCAGGTTCAAACCAGAGACCAAATTTCATCCCAGCATCATTAATCTTTTTCGCCAAGCTTTCTAGCCCATTCGGAAGTTTATTAAAGTCAACATGCCAATCTCCTAGAGAAGAAGTGTCATCATTTCTTTTTCCAAACCAGCCATCATCAAGGACTAACATCTCAATTCCCAATTCACTGGCGGACTTTGCAATATTTACTAGCTTTTCCTCATCAAAATCAAAGTATGTGGCTTCCCAATTATTGATTAATATCGGACGATCTTCCCTTTTCCATTGTTCCGGAATCAGGTTTTCGCGGTAAAGCTGGTGGAAGGCCTGACTCATCCCATTTAAGCCTTGATCGGAATAAACCATTGCCACTTCTGGTGTTTGAAATGTTTCTTTCGGGTTAAGTCCCCAATTAAAGCCAAACGGATGGATCCCGACTGTTAACCTTGCCATATCGTAGTGATCTACTTCCACCTGCATGATGAAATTACTGCTATATACGAAGTTAAAGCCGTAGACTTCACCGGTATGCTCCGTAGCAGTTGGCCTTCTTAATGCTAAGAATGGATTATGGTGGTGAGAGCTGGCACCCCGTAAACTAGAAATCGATTGAATTCCAGTTTCAAGCTTCCGTTCCTTTACATGCCTTTCACGGGCCCATGCCCCTGCTAAATGGGTAAAAATAAAATCCTTATCCGGCACGTCAAGTGCTGCTCCCATTAACCGTTCAATCACAAGTTTCTCTGGACCATTGTTTGTCAGTGAGGCACTTCTTGTAATCACAGGCTTATCCGGAAAAATCGTATAGTTTAATCTCAACTCAGCCTGAAGGAATTCATCCTTTAGGAGAATCTGTAGTGTACTAGCTTCGTTGCCGTACGTTGCTGGAAGTCCCTCAAGACGTGGTTTCCCTTCTAACACACGATAGGAGTCATAAATAAATGTAGGAACATGGGATTCATTTTCTTTCCCGACAGAAATGGCTGGTTCACGGAAATCCGAATTTCCGTAAGCAGGATATTCTTGTCTTAGTGTTTCCAAAACAAAGGCTGGATCATCTGAATACACATGACAGCTGGCACCTGTTGGAACATCATAAACTTGTAAATGGGAAAAGTCGTCTCTATGACGCAATGCCTTTCCATAATAAAGATGGCCTAACTGGCCATTTTTCATCACATGGAAAATATAACTTACCTGACCATTGGTTAAATGAAACTGTTTTTTCTCAGAATCAGTATGTATCATCAAAATCACCTTATCCTAGATTAGTTTAGTATTCATGAGTAAAGCTATGCTATAAATAGGGGAAGCTACTGAAAGCCTCCCCCTTTGTAAACATTTGAAGTACTATTAGTATAACTATTGACCTACTAGAGTACCTTCCTCATTAACAAATTTAATGGTATAGGTCTTCTGCTGTTTACCATCCTCAGATGTCACGGTAATAACAGCCTCCCCTGGCAGGGTCTCAGGCAATTTAATTTCTGTCTTAGCTAAAATATCGCTTGTAATTCCTTCAACCTTTAACTCCTTGTGGATACGGCCATTCATTTCTACTTGATAGGAGAAAGTGTCTGTTTTAAAGTCCTGAAGGGGCTGTCCATTAATCAGAATACTTTCTAATGATGCATCCTCTCCAACTCTTGGGACAGAAGTTTCACCTTCTCCCCATACCATCAGTTCGGAAATCGCAATACATGTTTTTGGCATAGCGGTCATCATCGCCCGTACTTTTGAAGTAACAATCGGTTCAAAAGAAATATTAACCTCTTTTCTAGCATCTACATTCGTTTGTGTTCCTTCAATGTCGATCCAGTTACTTCCATCCCAGTACTGTAGGTACAACGTTTCTGCTGGTCTTGTGCCTCCAAAATCGTCATAGAAATGGAAGTCTACTTTTGAGATTGTTTCTTCCGTACCTAAATCAATTGTTACCGTATCTTCTGGCCTCCATGTATTTGGATCCCAGTTTGTCCAGCGGACACTGGAAATCATTCCGTCAATCATATTTTCCGGCTTGTCATACATTCCTGTAAAGGAAGCACCTGCCTTTGTTCCAGATCTTAAAGATAGATTTTCCAGTGCATCTTCTGTGACTTGAATTTGTGCAATGGCTTTGACAGGGCTGTATGGATTTTTCCCACTTACGGTAAATTTCCCATAATCAGCGTACAATAATGGGTCGATTTCATCCCAACGGACTTCTACTTTCCCATCTGACCCATTTGCTAGTTTAACTGCCACTTCTTTCGGTAATTCTGGAGCTGCTCCCGGTATCGTTTTAATTTTTACAGGCTCGAAACTTTCAATCTTTGATACCGTAACAGTTGCGATGGCTTTGATTTCCGTATGTTCCACCGTACCCTCTACCGTAAAGACATTTTCTTTAGCATAAAGTTTTGGGTCAATTTCATCCCATACTACTTCTTTTACAACCCGGTCACCATTTCCATAGACAGCTGTTACCTCATGCGGAAGAACTGGTGCTGTCTTTTTCTTTGGTACCGTAACGTTAGTGTGTTCAACTTTGACGATATCTGCTTTTACCAATTGCCATACTTGATTGTTACCTGCGTTTGGCTGCCATAGAGTGGCTTTAGCGTCCTCCGCGATTGATTGTCCACCGATTTCTAACAATTGACCATTTCCAACGTTTACGAAGGTAAATTCTCCATTTCCATAGGTTGAAAGAGTCCACTGTTGATTGACTTGATCCTTATCATCTTGTAATATAGCAGCTCCATTTGATGAACCAAGGATCCTACCAGTTGCTGGATGGACGATTTGATAACGCTCCGTATTGCTGTATCCATCGGTTACCTTTTGAATCTTCCAGCTCTGACTTTCTTTCTCATGAAGTGTTGTTTTCTGAACAACCGTTTGGTTGTCTGAAGAAATATCAAGTGCTTTATTACTGTGTTTGTTAATCAGTAAGTATTCTTCTTCGTAATCAACAACACTTTGTTCTGAGTTGACACCTGAGACGTTTGATACAACAAAGGTTGTAATCGACTGTGGTTCTACCGTTGCAGATAATTTCTTATCAGCAATTTTTATAGCTGAACCCTGAGCAATATTTTTTGTTGCTGAGGTTACGTAAGGAATCGCTTCTGCATTTTCTTTTACTGTTCCAAACCCGGATAAATCGAAGTTGAGTGCTTTTTCCTCGGTGCTGTTGTTGGTATAGACAATAACGACGGACTCTTTCTGTTTATCAATTGCTGCTAGCGTACTGGTGCTATTTGAATTAATTACTTGAGCACCAGGGCGAATAAACTTACTGTAGTTCCCCATCGCATAATACTTTTTATTTTTATAAATCGTTACCTTGCTAAAATCTTCTGGATCAAAGTCTACTTGAATTAATCCCCAGTTCCCATTTTCGTGTTCCGGCCTCATATTGACTTCATCTTCAATTGACTGCCAAAGCACCCAAGCCTCTGGTTCCAATTTCTGAATATCAGTAGTAATCCGTTCAGATAATCCAAGTCCCGTGCGGATATCCTCATGATTTTGACCGTAGCCTCCTGGACTTAAATCCACTTCTGACATCCAGAGTCTTTTTCCGGATATTTTGGCAAGATCTCTTACACCTGTTTGCTCCTCCGGCCAGTACGTATGTACATTTAATTGACCAATGTTTGCTCGTGTCTCAGGACTATATTGCTCCCAATTCTGCCTAAACTTTTGAGGATTTGTTTCATCCATTCCCGATACTACTGTAGTAAGTTGCTTTTCATCTAGTTGCTTTTTCACTTCATTGATAATTTTCTGTTGTGAAGCATGTGACCAGTTCGAACCTTCTTGTCTTCCTAGTGCACGCCAATAGCCTGTGTTTGGTTCATTTATAGGAGACAGTGTTTTAAATTCAATTTCCATATCTTTTTGTAGGCGATCAACAACTGTTGTTAAATACGTTGCGAATTCTTCATATTGATCTGATTTTAAATTATCCTTCCATGGATCCCAGTTACCAGATACATACCCGCTTTGAGTCATAAAGTATGGAGCGGAATTGGAAAATGCTTCGAACGTATCGGCACCTCTCTCTTTTGCAGCTTCAAGCCACCAGCGTTGATTTGCATCCGCATCCCAATTCCAGTGGTTTGGATTTTCTGGATTCCACCAATTTTCTATACCCGGTTGAACATCTGCTGGCCGGTTCCAAAAACCAGGGACCGCTCCGCCTTTACGCATATATGGCTCGGTCTCGGGTGAATCTCCTCCGCCGATATTATAACGAGCAATATTAAAATTTAATCCTTCTTCTCCAAAAAGATCATCAGCTAATTGATTTCGAAGTTCATCTGGCCAGCCTCCGGTAATATTAGCAAACCAAACGAGCGCCGTTCCCCAGCCATCAAATGGCTGATGCTGATAACTTGGATCTAATTTAATCGTTTCCACTCCGGTGTTAACTTCGGCAGCGGTTTCATTTGCAGAAGCCGAATGTGGTATTGCCGGTGAAAGAATCCCCACTAGAAGCAATACAATCAAACCATAGATAAAAAACTTTCTTCCATACTCCCCTTGTAACATCAATATATCCTCCCTTTTTTAGGTAATCTCTTGATGTTCGTATTCTAAGTTGGATGACAATATCTAAAATCTGCAGATCATGCAGTTTTTCAGATCAAGGTAATCACCCCCTTAAATGAAGAGTTAGCTTATCTTATAGGTCTACATATTCAGAATATTCAGACATAGAAAGACAAAAGTATATCTTTTTACCTGCTAATTTAACTGTGAAGAGGCCGTTCCCCGGCACTCTTCACAAACTATTAGACTCTTTGAATCATAAACTCAAATTCCATGTCCTGATCAGCCTTAATAAGGTGCTCATCATGAACAGGAGCTCCCCAGCTGTCGTCCCCGCCAACACCCATCTGCTTACCGGCAACTGTTACAACCGTATAATGAACAGGTGGAAGTTCATAAACATGCTGTGCATTCTCAAGTTCAAATGCCGTATATGGACTAAGGTTGCATTCCAGCGGTTTCGTTACCGAAGAAATTTTTATTCCCTGACCGTTACCGTTTGTCACACTGACGCGGCGGACACCGGTTCTATTACCAGATTCCTGCGGCATGACATATCCTGATAAATTATCGCTTACTTGATTTTTAAAGATACCAAGTTTAGCACCCATAGCCCGGTCAGAGTAATTCTCTTCAGGTCCCATCGCATACCATTCTAATTGATCATAATCTGCTGGAACCTTGAAGGACACTGCAAAAATCGGTAACTGCGGCAGATTTTCTGCCCCTTTATAAACAGCCTTAACCTTTACACTTCCATCTGAATTAACAGTGTAAATCGTTTTAACTTCGATATCAGGATGAATGGAAAATTTATAAGTAAAGCCTACACTTACATGATTTTCTTTTTCTTCTACCTCAATATTTACACACTTTCTCGCCAGGCTCGCTGCATACCAAAGTCCGGAATGGAAACCTTGAGAATACCCTCGATCATTGTCCGTCGTTGCTCTCCAGAACAATGGTGCTGGTGGTAGTGCCACCATTTCTTTGCCGGCATAGTTCAGTGAAACTAAACTTCCTGCACCTTTTGAGAACATCACCGTAAAGTCACGACCGTGAACGCCAATATTGACATCCCCGTAGGCAACCCGTAAATCACCGCTTGCTGGAGCTATTTCGCTTGTACCCACTTGATAAACAAACTGACCAAAAGCAATTTCATATCCCGCTTCAGCCCAAAGGGTACTTTCCTTCAACACGAGTGATGTTTGAACGCAATACTCACCTATTTCAGCATGGAACTCTGCAGGGATTTCAAACTCGAAGCGTCCCCCACTTTGCGGTTCAACAGCTGTAAGCACTGTATTTCGGTACAATTCCTTTCCTTCACGGAATAGAACATACTCTAGTTCATAGTCAGCAGTATTGGAGAACAAACTCTCATTTTTAATCGTAACACCTGTCTCATCTGGTATTAGTTTGAAATCTTGGTATAAAAATTTCACTTCCTGCATTTTAGGAGAAAGTTCACGATTCGCATAGACAATTCCATTTGTACAGAATCCATAGTCTGTCGGGCGGTCACCAAAATCGCCGCCATATGCAAGGAATTCATTTCCGTAACGGTCCTTTTTATAAATGGATTGATCGATATAATCCCAAATAAATCCGCCCTGGTACATTGGATACTTTTGTTCTAAGTCCGTATATTTGTACATGCCGCCAAGTGAATTCCCCATTGCATGCATGTACTCGCAGCTAAGATAAGGCTTCTCTGGATTGTCATTTAAATATTTCTCAATATCAGCAGGTTTTGCATACATGCGGCTTTCCATATCACTCGTAGCATTATAATCACGATTGTGGAATACTCCTTCGTAGTGTACGAGTCTGCTAGGGTCAACATTTTTGAAATATTTCGAGACATTCAAAATGACTTCACCAGCATATGATTCATTACCACAGGACCAAATCAAAATTGATGGGTGATTTTTATCTCGTTCTACCATCGAGATTGCACGGTCCATGACAATAGCTTCCCACTCGGGCTTATTACCCGGAATATTCCAAGAAGGCTCCACTGCTCCCATCTTTTGCCATGATCCATGCGTCTCAAGATTCATCTCATCGATGACATAAACGCCATATTCATCACATAATTCGTACCAATAGGTTTGATTTGGATAATGTGAAGTACGTACCGCATTAATGTTATGACGTTTTAGCGTTTTAATATCCCAGATCATGTCTTCTTTTGTAATCGCCCGGCCGTGGCGGGGGTTGAATTCATGACGGTTCACACCCTTGAATACAATTCGCTCTCCATTGAGGTGCATAATTTTATTCACAAGTTCAAATCTTCTAAATCCAATCTTTTGTGGAACGACCTCTACTAAGCTTCCTGCTTCGTTGTAGATTTGGATAAATAATTTGTACAAATAAGGATTTTCTGCACTCCAAAGTGCAGGCTGCTCAACAGGCATCGTAAGCGACCATTTGCCATCTACTTTTTCAGCTTCAGCAGTTTGAACATGGCCGCCTTTTCTATCAACTAATTCTGCAGTTATTTTCGAAGCGGCTGAACCTTGTATCTTTAAATCGACTGAAAGTGTCCCTCTCGTAAAAGTCGAATCCAATTCGGGACGAACATGGAGGTCAGCAACATGAATTTCCGGAACGGTGTAAAGGTAGACATCACGGAAGATTCCTGAAAAACGCCAGAAGTCCTGATCTTCCAGCCAACCGCCGGTGCTCCGCTGATAAACTTCTACTGCCAGCTTATTCTCTCCATCTACTAAATAAGGTGTAAGGTCAAAATCAGCAGGTGTAAAGGAGTCTTCACTGTAGCCTACGAATTCACCATTTAACCAAACATAAAAAGCTGATTCTACACCTTGAAAGGAAATATAAACCGGTTGTCCCTGCATATTTGCAGGAACGTCGAAATATTTCACATAACTCCCAACTGGATTATGGTCAGTCGGAATCTCCGGCGGACGAAGTTCATGATGCCCATCCCAAGGGTACATCGTGTTGACATATTGCGGCTGCCCGTAGCCTTGAAGTTGGATATGTCCCGGAACCGTAATATCTCCCCAGCCAGCGCATGGATATTCTTTTTCAAAGAAGTTCACTGGTCTATGGTCAGGATTTATACTGTAATAAAACTTCCAATCTCCGTTTAATTCATGACGCATTTTCATTTGGGAAGCGCTTTTTGCCTCCGCCAATGTTTCATAATAGACATGGTCTGAATGGGCTGGAATACGATTGACTGCAAATACATTCACATCTGTAAGCCATTTTAAACTTGGAGTGGTTGTCATATCTATGCACTTCCTATCTTCAATAATTGAAATTTACTATTTTACAGAACCCATCATACCCGCAACAAAATGCTTTTGCATGATAAAGAAAATTAGTGCTGCTGGCAGGGTTGCAATAACGATGGCTGTCATAATAACACCAAAGTCGGGTGAATAACTTGAACCTAGGTTAGAAATCAGCAATGGAATCGTCTGATTTTCTGGAGACTGAAGTACAACCAGCGGCCATAAGTAGCTGTTCCAGCTTGCCATGAACGTAATGATTGCAGCTGCTGCATAGGTTGTTTTCATTGTTGGAATATAAATTCTGAAAAACACACCTAACTCCGTTAAACCGTCAATCCTTCCTGCTTCAAGGATGTCCTTTGGAAACATTTTCGTGCTTTGTCTAAAGAAAAAGATCAGAAAGGCGGTTGTAACCGTCGGTAAAATAACTGCTGAAATAGTATCGATACCAATTATCGGTGTCGTTTGTGAAATCGTTCCAAACATACGGAATAACGGAACCATTAATGCTGCAAATGGTATCATCATCGAAAGCAATAGGAAGTTAAACACGTAGTCCTTTGCTTTACTTTGGTAAATTTCAAATCCGTAACCAGCCAATGAAGCAATCAGCATCCCTAGCACGGTTGTAATAATCGAGATTTTTGCTGAATTCATTAATGCTGGAACGAGATCAACTGTACTCAATAGATTGTTTAAGTTCTCCATAAAATGGGTGCCTGGTAATAACCTGCCTTTTGTGACATCAACTGATTTGTTCGTTGAACTGACAATCATCCATAAAAATGGAAAAATCGAAATGATAGCAGCAATCGTTAGAAATCCATAACCGAAGACTTTTTTAAGCATTTTTATCACCTGCCACTTTAAACTGAATAATAGAGAAGATCACAATCAGAATCACAATCGCGTATGAAACAGTAGCCGCATAACCAAAGTCCGGAGTATATTTAAAGGATAGATTGTAAATATACTGGGAGATGGTCATTGTTGCATTCCCAGGTCCACCCGCCGTAATATTCATAACCTCATCGAACAACTGAAGCGTACCAATGGTGGAAGTAATCGAAGTAAACAAAATAATTGGTTTTAACATTGGAATGGTAATCTTGAAAAAGGTTTGAATGGGTGAAGCCCCGTCTATTTTCGCCGCTTCATAAATAGATTGATCGACGTTTTGCAGTGCAGATAGATAGAAAATCATATTATAGCCAGTCCAGCGCCATGTAATTGCAGCAATGATTGTGATTTTTGCCCAGAACGGGTCTGTTAACCATTGAATCGGTTCTGCAATCAGGGACAGTTTCATTAACATAATGTTTACGATGCCATCTTGCCCAAACAAATATTTGAACGTAACAGAATAGGCAACTAGTGAGGTTACACATGGTAAAAAGATGGCTGTTCGGAAAAAACCTTTAAACTTTAACGCTTTATCATTTAGTAGAACGGATATGAATAAAGCTAGAATAATCATAATTGGTACTTGAATGATTAAATAAACGACTGTATTCTTTACCGTGGTCAGAAATACTGGGTCTTTTAATAATCGTGCATAATTTTCGAGGCCGACAAATGTTAAGTTTGTTCCCCTGCCGGATTGTAATGACATCATGAACGCTTGAATCATCGGGTAAAAGTAAAATAAACAAATCATTACAGCAGCAACAGCAACAAATGACCAGCCGATAGCTGTGTTTTTCATTCGAAGACCCCGAGTGGATTTAACTGTCTGTATGGGTGGGTTAGCTTTTGCAGGTATCACATCAAGTCAGCTCCTTACCTAGTTATGTTTTTTCTCGTTTGAATTTTTTGGCTGTGTTAATCTTGTCTGGTTATTTCCGCTCCAGGCACTTCGCTTTCCGCGGGCGGTACGTGGAGCCTCCTCGGCGCTTAAGCGCCTGCGGGGTCTCCACTGCCCCGTCCTCCCGCAGGACGTTGAATAAGCTTCAGTGAATATGCACCGCACGAAGAAAATGCGATAGCATTTTCGAGGATCTACGTGCCTTCCGCTCCAAATAACCATTTTGCTATAACACAGCCCTTAATATAAAAGCCTCGAAATCTCGCCTGACACTTAATCGCTCCACTAAACCGAAGAGGAGAAGCCGGCGAGTACCCGAGGCTTACACTCTTATTAAATTATTTTACTTGTGTTTCAGCTTGGCCTTGAGCGTCTTCTAACGCTTTATCAAGATCTTTACCTTTAATGTAGTTTTGTGCTTCTACTGCAAGAATGTCTTCAATTGCATAGGTGTGTAAACCGAAGTTTACTTGTGGAATTTCAGCAGTCCAGTTTGCGAAATCAGCAATGATTTTCTGTCCGCCAAAGAACTCGTCTGCAGCTTGGTAAGCTTCACCTTCAGAGGCTGGCTTATACGTTCCAATTGCACCAATTTCTTTATTGATTGTTTGATAGAACTCAACGTTTGATCCAAACGTTTTTGCTAGGAAATCTGCTGCTTTTTCTTTCCCTGGTACATTCAGAACATACCATGAGCTTCCGCCTAAGTTTGAAGCATTAACAGAATTATCTACGCCAGGAAGTGTTGGGAATGGTACAACCGCCCATTTTCCAGCTTGTGAAGCTTCCGCTTTAATGGAAGGAGTAATCCAGTTACCTGTTGGCACAGTTGCAACTTCACCGCTATTAAAGCCAGCTAAGAATTGGCTCCAGTCAGATACAGGTTTCACTAAATCCGCGTCTAAAAGCTTTTTATACGTTTCAAAAGCAACTTTTAATGCTTCATTGTCTGCCAAGTTAGGTGTTACACCATCTTCTTCTAAGTACCATGAACCAGCCGTTTGGATCATCATACGAATCAAGCCAAGGTCATTTGGATCTTGTGTTAACATTTGTTTGCCAGTTGTTTCTTTAACTTTTTTACCAATTTCAATGTACTTGTCCCAGTCGATGTTTTGTAGATCTTCAACTGTATAACCAGCTTGCTCTAAATAATCTGTTCTTACATATAATCCTGTTACTCCAGTATCAAATGGAAGACCATAGTTTTTACCTTCAAAGCTTGTTGGAGCAATTTTATAATCAGCAAAATCTTCTGCTTTAAATGATCCAGTCATTTCGTGGAACATGTCAGGATATGCTTGTAGGAAACTTTGTGCTCGATAGTCTTCAATTAACACAACATTCGGAAGACCTTTAGTCGTACCAGAGCTCAAGCTTGTGTTTAGCTTTTGAATAATGTCATCTTGAGCATTTTCAATAATTTCAATCTCTACATCTTTATTTTCATATGCTTCTTTTGCTAAGTTCATCGCTTTAATGTTGAAATTTGGATCCCATGCCCACACGGTTATCTTATTTGTATCTTTTGCATCTCCGGAAGTATCTTTTGTTTCTGACCCCGAAGAACAGGCAGTCAATAACAGTAGGCTTACTAAAAATAGAGCAAGTACTTTCTTCATTGATATTCCCCCAAGTGATAATTTTATTTGTGTTGTAAGCGCTATCCGTCTTACATTTCCTATGTTAGCACCAGCCCGGGGTTAACTGTTAGGACGATATTTTTAATATCTTGTATTATTTTCAGATAATTGGTCGCGTTTTCATTTTGACATTTGTACTATTTTTAGATTCTTGGATTATTTTTGAATCGGTAGTGTTATCCGGACCTTTGTCCCTTCACCAAGACTGCTTGCGATGGTAACTCCATATTCTTCACCGTAAATTAATTGAATACGCTCATGTACATTTCTTACCCCAATTCCGGAGAAATGCTGCTGCTTACGCCTCGTGTTTGGAAGATTGTTATCCTCTGAAACTTCCATTCCGTCACCATTATCGATTACTTCACAAATCAAGGTATTCCCGTCCTGCCAAACAAGAACATTGATAAATCCTGCAGGCTTACGGATAAATCCATGGAAAAAGGAGTTTTCCATAAAAGGCTGAAGAATCAGTTTCGGGATTTGCAGGTCCATGCAATCAGGCGTAACAAAATAGTTTACTTTAATCCGATCACCATAGCGTTTTTGATTAATTAATACATAATTCCTTAAATTATCCATTTCCTGTTTAACCGTAATGGTTTCACTGACATTACCTATCGTGTTTTGCAGCAAGGAAATAAATGCATTAATCGTCGCTTCCGTTTCTTCTTTTCCGCCCTGTTGGACCATGAATTTAATGGATGTTAATGTATTGTATAAAAAATGCGGGTTAATTTGCTGCTGAAGAGCAGCCAGTTCCGCATTCCGCTGATTTTTTTGTGAGACGACGAGCTGGTCCACATACTCATGAAGCTCATCCAGCATCGAGTTAAATGCATTCCCGATTTGTCTTGTTTCATACGTCCCTGAAACAGTTACATACTTATCAAACTCGTGTTTAGAAGTACTCTCAATTTGCTTCACCAGCTTTGATAAAGAGTTGGTCATTCTTCTTGAAGCGAAGAACACAATAATCAGCGCAACAAACACAATCCCCATCGAAATTAGCACGATCTGCTTCTTATCAATTAAGGTGCCAAAGGCTGTTTTTTTATCGATAATATTAAACATATACATTTCAAAAGATGGGAGGTACTCCATCAAGATGATTTGTTCTTTTCCTAAAAAGTCCTTAATAATGTAATCTTTTGGTTCAGATACTATTTCCTCGGCGTAGCGAAGCAGTTCCTCAGACTTTTCGCCAATCAGCTTTGACTGATCGCTCGACATAATAACTCCAGATTTGTTTACTAAGAATACATGATTACCAGGACTTGTGTAGCTGGAGTAAAACTCCCTGAATTCATTTTCTTTAATAGCAAAATACATCGTTCCATAGACATTTCCAGAAGTTCGTTCCATTAACGCTTTCGAAGTGACAATATAACGTCCATCCTCTTTATCCGGACGTTCGTCGTATTGGTACATCAACCGCTTAGGCTCCCTAAGCGTATTCTTGGTAATGTCACCGGTCTTCAATTCATCATCGGTAATGGGCCAATAGGACCGGTCGGTCGCATAAATGATTCCATTTATCCCCGTGACAAGGATGCTTGTCTCGTATGTGTCCACATTAGACTCTATTCGATTCATCTGCTGACCCAACGTATAATAAGCATTCATTCGCTGGACATTTGTGCCCTCTTCTGTAAGGATTCTCTTTATGGTGCCGCTCTGCAATAAATTGTTAGACGCAATAACCACTGAATAATTATATGTCTCGAAACTATCTTTCACCTGATCCATCACTTTCGCATTGGTGATACTGAATTTTTCAAAAAAGAAGTCTTCTGACATCCGAATCGTTGTCCACGTTATCGTGACTGAAACGGTAGTAATGATGATCACACTAATTAGAAACATGGTAATAAATAAATTATTATGTCTAAACCGTTCAGGAATAAATCTCATCTTAATACCATCTCTTATCTCGTGTTTTGTTTTCTTCGATATTGACTTGGTGACAGACCTGTCATTTTTTTGAACACTTTGCAAAAATAACTGTGATCAGAATAACCAACCATTCCACTAATTTCAGAAATCGTTGCCCTTCCCTCAACAAGAAGCTTTGATGCTTCTTCAATCCGAATCCGATTAATATACTCAATAAACCCTTCACGATTATGAGTTGAAAAATAACTTGATAAATAGGAAGGATTAAAATGAAAATGCTTCGCAACATCTGTAAGGGTTAGCGGTTCCGCATAATGTTCCTTGATATATTCCAGCAACTTTTTCATATTTTGATTATCGAGATGAGTTTGGGAAGAAGAAATACATTGCTTTGCTTCCGTAATAAACCTGTTTAATTGGTCTTTTACCTCTATTGCAGTTTGTGCTTCTTCAATCGACTTAAAATAGGAATACTTGGCATGATCCAATTCCTTTACGTCGTACTCCATGTTTCCGAGGAGAACCGTAATGTTAAAGACAATGTTGCCGATAAAAGCCTTGTATTCGTAAACATCTAATGTGTAACAGTTAGATAGTGCTGTTACATGTTCCTGTAAATAGTTAAAAGCATCTTCAAAGTTCTTCCGCTTAAACTCACCTGTAAACCAATCTAAATTAAAACTGTCACACTGCGGCTCTGGATAAGGTAAATCCTTTTCCATCAATAGGTGCTGCTCGGAAAAATAAAAACGATAATTCAAAAGTTTTACCAGACATTCTTTGTATATAACTGTTAACTGTGAGAAGTCCGTGAATGTTTTACTAAGTGCAAAACCATACCCGTCCATTGATTCCCCAAGCTGCTTAACATATTTAATGAACTTAGTGAAATCATCTCCGTTTACAAGAACGATATTTTGATCGTAATGAAAGGAATAATCTTCTCGCCCAAACTCAGCTTCAAATTTCCCCTTAAGATGATTAGGTAATTCTGTTTCCCCGCTTTGTAAACCAACACCTAATAAACAAAATTTGCGATAAGGAAACACTTCAGAAATTTTCTCAACATCATAATTCACTTCATATCCTGCTATCAATTTCTTAATAATTTGCCCGACGGAGAGATCCGCAGCAACCTGCTTGTCCATCATTTGAAGGGACGGAATTCGCTCAGCAGCGGCCTTCAACGCTTTCAAGAGCCCCTTCGACTCAAGTTTCGGCTTAAGAATATAATCAACTACTCCACTTTGAAAAGTGGAGCGGACATAATCAAACTCTCCAAAACTACTTAGGATAATTACTTCAATTTCCGGATAGCGTTCCTTGACAATTCTCGTTAATTCTTCACCATCCATAATCGGCATTACGATATCAGTGATCAGGATATGAGGATGTTTCATCTCGATTAATTCGAGTGCTTCCATGCCGTTTGAGGCTTCTCCAACAATTTCGAACCCTTCCTGTTCCCAATTTAAATAATGCTTTATTCCTTGTCTAATTAATTGTTCATCGTCAACAATAAGTACTCTTCCACGTTCCCCAACTGTCAAAACCGATCCCTCCAGAGGGTGAAAATAATTTGATACAACCTATTTTATTATAGTTTTTTCATTTTGGGAAAGGTTGAAGATAGTACATACTGAAACTGCACAGCACCATACACAAAAAAAAAACACCATAATTCGTTTATCAATTATGGTGTTTACTAATATAATATCCATTAAAACACGCTGGATCGTTACGATGTAACTGCTTCTTTTTGAATGACCACTGTTTGTGTCCCAAGTGTAATAATCATTTCATCATGGGTAATATCAACATGGGGTACCAGATCCCATTGACTTACTTCATTCTCACTGCCAGGTTCTCCAAACACTGCGTTTACCAGCCAGTGTGTGCCTGGCTTTAAGCTGCCTTTGACTGTAGGGATGACCGTTCTTGGATTTATGAGATTTGTATTTGCATTCGCATAGACCAAATCCGGTTGGCCCTGTCCATAAATGCTTACAATACCGCTCGATCCCCAAGGTAATTTCGCTAAACTTTCCTGCTTATTCAGAATGACCTCTGCCTTTTGGCCTTGATGTTCCTTATTTTCAAGTCCTAATGCAAATCCACCATCCGCATAATCTATAGCCCTGTTTGTCTCGATGCAATGAATACGAATATGCCAAGGTGCTCCGGCTACAAGCCACGTTTTTATATCGACATCTGCAAATGGCTTCCAATTGGTGTAAATAACATGTTCTGAAACACTAAAGTCCACACATGTTTTTTTACCTCTAAATAGATTGTCACACTCACTAATTGCTAACATGGAGTCAAATGCGCCTTGGGAAAGCCCCCAATCTGCTTTTTGTACGCTAAATCCAAATAGATTCGAGTAAGCAAATTTTTCATATTTGGCTCCTACATGCGGGTGTTCATTTGTGTGCTTATACCCAGCGTTAAATGCAACAGTATGACCTCGTTCCTCTTGCCTGCATACTATAAACCGTGGAGATTTTTGGACAATCTTCTCCTTTAAAGTCGGAAGAGGCTTTTCCTCTGCCTGCCAAAATGGATGCTCTTTTGGGAGTGCTAAAAACAAGAAAGTTTTTAGCGCCCAATACGGTGAACCGGATGCATTGTAATTTTCTGCCATTACCAAATTGGGATAACAATATCCAATCGTTAGCAGCCCATTGGAATCGAATATAGGCTGGTTAAACCACCAACGAAGGTTTCTTAGGATTAGCCCCTTTATTTCCCCTAGTGAAAAAGGCTCTACCCCAGCGTAAACGAGGGCGCTCCAAAAGGCAGATTGTGAGAATCGGTAAGCTAGACTTCTGCCATAGGGAAGTGCTGAACCATCTTTTGAAAACCAATAGATAAAATCCTTGGCAAATGTCGCTGCCCTGTTTCTATACTTCTCTGCCCTTTTTGGATCATCCTTATCCATTAGTTTCGCATAAAGCAAACTATAAAAATGAATGGCAAACGGAACATAATAATCACAGTGAGCATCAAGTCCGTCAGCATACCAGCCTTCCTCTAGATAAAACTCATCAAGTCTGTCTAGATTCTTATTTACATTTTCCCGATCATAAGGTAATCCCACTGCCTTAAAACCGAGGTTAACCAGTATTGGGAAAAACAGCCAATTACAATCATAAACGCTAATACGATTAATTTGGTTCAGCCAGGCAAAAAAGTTAGCCTTTTCCTCATCAGTAAGCGGGTCCCAAACTTTTTCAGGCACTAGTGCAAGTGCATATCCATATGCGGCCATCTCAACTGCGCGCTGATCAAAGTCAGTAATGTTTCCCCAATATTCTTCATGAGCAGGGTCAGTCCCGTTCTTTATTCCTTTTAAGCACAGCTCCCATACTTCTGAACTTTCTCCGCCAGCAAGCAAAGGAACCAAACCCCAAAGCACTCGAGAGAAACCTTCTAAACCCGCAATATCATCAGAGTAACTGGCACCCGTGTTTCCAATTTCCAGACGGGCTCTGTCTTTACTGTAAAATGGTTTCAAAGGATGTACAATTTGCTTAACGGCTTCTATCAAATCTTCTCGGGATTTGAGTGGATTCTTTTGTATCGGTAAATCAACTTTTAACATACTAGGGTACCTGCTTTCTACCAGAATAATTCCTTGTAACCTCTTAATCTAGCAAGTCCTTCGACAAAGTAATAATCACCGTAAATCAACGGATTATTCATATACTTCTGTTCTGGAAAATGGCTTGTTCCCTGTAAAACCAATCCTTCTTCTGTGCCTTCCCAGTCACCATAATTTTTATAAAGGGATTCAAGAATTCTTTCTCCAACTCTTTGATAAATTGGAGCCTCTGCCGCGTTCACTTTATCTGCTAGTAATAGGAGACCACAGGCTGCAATGGCACCTGCAGAAGAATCCCTTGGAGAGTCAACATCAGCTGGTAGGAGGAAATCCCAAACCGGAACATAATCCTCTGGTAAATGGGAGATAAAGAAATGTGCCACTCTTTTTGCACTTTCCAAGTATTTAACTTCCCCTGTGTAGTGGTAGCTCAAAGTTAATCCATAAATGGCCCATGCGTTCCCTCTTGACCATGCTGAATCAGGACTATACCCCTGCCCGCCAAGCGCCTCAATTCTTTCCCCGCTTTCTGGATCAAATCGGACAATATGATGGACTGCTCCATCACTTCGAATAAAGTGGTTTAATACCATTTCCGCATGTCTTTTAGCAACACTCTTAAACCTAGGGTCACCTGTTTCCTCAGACGCCCAATAGAGGAGCGGCAGGTTCATCATACAGTCAATAATTGCTACACCGCTGTTGTCTTCCCCTTCTGTCCATGGGTTCCAGGCACGTATGTAGTTACCATTTACATTAAATCTGCCCATTAATAGATTTGCTGCCAATAAAGCACGCCGTTTCGAATTCTCATTACCTAGAAGTTTATAGTGAGCTACGCTTGTTAATGTCCACATAAAGCCCATATCATGGTCTAGGCGGTAATAGTCTTGTTGAACAGCATCAAGCTTTTCTTCACATTCAACTGCCAACTGCTTTAATTCTTTGTTTTTACTCTCTCGATATAATTGCCATAGCAATCCTGGCCAAAACCCAGCTGTCCACCAATATGGTTCCGCAAGAACATATTGACCGTTTTCACTTGCGTGAGGGAAATTTGCCCCTATTCTTTTGCTTGTTCTTTCTACTTTTTCATTCACCTTCTGCCAGGCATCATGTACCCATTGCGGTTGTTCTGTCATATTCTCCACCCTATCTACTCAAATTGGAATAGTAATTGCACCTTACACTCTTTAACCGGGTTCAATACGGTAAAGTCAAGCGCATAGTTCTCTTCCATATTCCCGAAATGATTGATAAAATTTAACTTCTTTACTTCCAAATAAAGCAGTCTGCTATCATATTGAATGCTCAGCCTCTGGTTTCCTTCTAGAATCACTTCATTCTCTTTTTCCGTTATCTTCAAAGCTGGAGTAATCAGTCTCTCCATTATGGATACGGGCTGGTCACTGAAAGAATAGATATCCTCTACGATCAGCTTTGGCTGATTCATTTTCACCCACGTAAACTTTCGAGTTAAACGTTGAAGGATCTCCAATTCATATGCTTTTGCCAGGTCTAATTCAAAGACATCTTCTTCCCTGCCTACATCTGCCTGAAGAATTCTAGCCTGCCTTAATGAACCTTCTTCCTGAAATTGATGGTTGATAATCGGAACTGAATGCCCCTGAGATCCATTACATAAAAACGTATAACGTTTCTCACTAAAATAATCTTTATTATATAAACCACTGCCTAAATCCTTAAAGAATACTTCATTGTTTCCTTGGAGGATAAAATGACCAATATCATTATGATTGTGTGGTTCGTTGTTATTTCCACCCTTTGCAGCAAAAGAGAAGCTTCCGAATTTTGTTTGGTGCCGTGAAATAAACCATTGTGAATCTTTGAAAAAACGGCTTCCATTCTCCCATGGTTGATCCGGAAGTGTTTCATCAAACCATAAAAGGTTCCGAATTGCCGGTGCCCATCTGCCGCAATGATCTGCAGTAAATTTAGCACGGAGTTTTCTTTCCGGGATTTCAAAGTCCTCATAGACTTTGCTTAAATAATGACTCATTCCTAAAAATACAGAAGCGGTTGGTAGTGCATCCGAAAAGTTAACCACTTGATTCTGATACAGAAAACACCTTTGTTGAAAGAGAGCGATTTGGTGTATCTTTTCACTAGTAAATAAATCCAGTTTCCCACCAGTTTTCTTTCTTAATAAATCCGCAAAATAGACATAATATCCAAAGCCATATTGCCAATAACCATAGCCTTCAAGGCAAACACCATCGTTGCTGAAGCCTTTTAAATAGCAGTCCATGGCAGGCAGAACCCGCTCTAAAATAAGGGAGAGTTCCTTAGAATCTTCGATTAAATGCATGGCAGCAGCACCAATTGCCCCTGCACATACAGCCGCCCAGTTATGCTCCTGTGTTTCCCATTCATATTTCGTTGTATGGAAGGGCCGAAACACTCGTTTATACACTTCTACATAAATGCGCTTACGTATTAATGGATCTAAAACGTCTTCCGTAAGCTTAAGTATCTCTGCTAAGGCAAAAGCTGTTTCAGCAGAAAATAAATCAATACTATCATTTTCAACACTATGTTTTTCGAGCGAACAGTTGATACTCGTGGATGTTTCTGGGCTATTTTTTAAATGGGCCGGCAGACACCAGGAATACTCATTACAAATAGACCAAATAATGTTTTCTAGTGCCGCAACATACTCCTTGTTCTCTGGTTCAAGCAAAACCATTATTGCAAAGGTTGTAAGGCGATGTCTTTTTTGAAAGTAAACCTTTTCAAATTCAAGCCTCGAGCCATTCTCTGTAAATATCCTGAAAAACGAATACGTCAACTCTTGCTCTGCTTCCTGCAGCAGCCGCTCTCCCTCAACACGTATCTCTTCAATAAGAAGATTAAATTCAGGATTAGCAGCTGCGTTTCTCCACCATTCTGTTTTTTCTTCTGTAGTAGAGAATAACAGTGGCGTCTCAGAAACTAGCAAATTTTTTATATCATTTGAAATCAATGATTTCTACCTCCTTACCCTTTGACTCCTCCTAATGCAATTCCTTCAATTACCTGTTTTTGTCCGATAATAAATACAATAACTAAAGGAAGAATGGCAGATACGGCAGCAGCCATAATCAAGGAGTAGAACTCACCATTAATGGTTGTAAATTTCTGCATGGCAATCTGAATCGTTAATAAACTATCCGTACGTAAGAAGATAAGTGGATTTTGATAGTCATTCCACGTCCAAATGAAACGAAGAATACCATAAGTCGCAATGGCCGGTTTCACGATTGGCAATGCAATCGACCAAAAGATTCTCCAGTGACCAGCACCATCTATTTTTGCTGCTTCAATATAATCGTTATGAATACTAATAAAAAATTGTCTTAACATAAATGTCCCTAATACACTGAAACTTCCAAGCATGATTAGTCCAAAGTGGCTGTCGAATAAACCAATCTTTCGGAATAAAATGAACTGCGGCACAAGAATCGCTTGTGGCGGCACCATATATGTTGCAAGTACAATCATAAAAAGGAATTTTCCAAACGGAAACTTAACTTTTGAAAACCCATAGGCCGCAAGAGCTGAAACTACCACTGAAACGCATGTTGTGATAACCGTTACTTTTATCGTATTCCAGTAATAGACATAAAATGGATAGTCTCCAAACCATACTTCCTTATAGTTGTTGAAACCATTCGATCTTTCCGGAATCCATTGAATCGGAAATTTAAAAACATCTGCTTCAATTTTAAAAGATGTTGAAAGCATCCACACAAACGGCAAAAGGAACAAAACGCTGCAGACAAGCATAACAACAGTAATAATACCTTTTCTAATCATTATTGAATTCGCCATTGTTTCCCCTCCTTAATAATTCACCCATTTTTTCTGTCCGATCCATTGGAAAACGGTAATTCCGAATACAACGATGAATAGGACGACAGCCATGGCAGAAGCATAGCCAATCTTCAAGTTCACGAAAGCAGTATCATATAAATTCCAAACAATCATAGAGGTAGAGTTCATTGGTCCGCCTTTTGTTAATACAGCAATCAAGTCAAAAACCTTAAAGGTAGAAATGATACCGGTAATAAATAAGAAGAAGGATGTAGGAGAAATTAGTGGTAAAGTAATATTTCTGAACTTCACCCATGCATTTGCCCCATCAATATCGGCTGCCTCGTACAAATCTCTTGGAATTGATTGTAGACCTGCTAGATAGATAATCATGTTAAAACCAATTGAAATCCAAATTTGGATAATCATTATCGAAATAAGCGCGAAGTTAGGATCTGCAATCCATAATGGAGGATTTTCAATCCCTAATGACTTTAGCACCTGGTTAATCGGACCAGCGGATGGATGGAATAAAACCTGCCATACCACTGCAATTGCCACAACACTTGAGATATACGGCATGAAAAACGCTACTTTAAAAAAGCCCTTCATATAAACATTTTTGTCAATTGTAATCGCTATCAACAATGAGATTGCCATACAAATCGGTACGGTTAAAACGAAAATGGCATTATTTCGCAATGATTTTAAGAAAACAGTATCTTCAAATAATCTTGTGAAGTTATCAAAGCCAACCCACTTTAGCTGTGAAAGGGGGGTGATGAAACTCCAATCCGCAAAGCTTAGCGCAAATGTTGCAAAAATGGGGAGTAGTACAAGGATTGAAACACCTATGAGCATTGGGGATACAAAAAACAAGCCAACCAAATTTTCATTTTTCTCTTTGACTTTTTTTATCTTTCCTGTTTCTTCTACAACCTTTACAGGTGTGGTGAGTTCTGTTTTAACACTCATTTGATTCACCTCAATTTTTAGTATAGTTTTATTATAAAATAGTAATAGATTTCTTTATTAACGGTATTTTGTTCTATATAACTACAATTTTGACTTCTTGAAAAATAGGCCGTGTTAATGGGTCAGTTGATTGGAGCTCCACTAAGGAAAGCTTCTTCGAATAACCACCGCAGTGACAGGCGGTCTATGCCTGTCGCGAGGCACTTCGCTTTCCGCAGGCGTTGCGGTGAGCCTCCTCGGCGCAAGCGTCTGTGGGGTCTCACCTGCTCCGTACTCCTGCAGGACATTGATTTTTACATCCTGAATACGCCCACGCACGAAGAAAATGCGATAGCATTTTCGAGGAGTCTTCGTGCCTTCCGCTCCAATCAACTGAGTGCCAAATCAACATATAGCTTTAACACAGCCAAAATAGAAAAAGCCCAGTACCTTTTTGGTCTGGACTTAAAACTAAATCTATTTGTTATAATCTAATTTCTATGACTTTCCGCCTCTGTATTCGATAGGTGTGACTCCTACGTAGTTTTTAAAGATTTTGATAAAGTAGCTTTGATTATCGTATCCTAGCCGTTCACATATTTTCCCTACTGAGTCGGCGGTTTGTTCGAGCAGTTCTTTTGCTCTGTTAATCTTCATTTTGGTTACATACTCAACAAACGTCTCACCCACTTCTTTTTTAAACAAGCGGCTGAAATAACTTGGATTTAAATATAAGTGGCTTGATACTTCATCAAGGCTGATTTTCTTTTCTATATTCACCGTAACATACTTAATGGCATCTAGGATTTCCTTGCGTTTTGTCTGCTCATATACTTCTTTGACAAATGACAGGATCGCCTTAAAATAATTGATCAGCCATGTTTTCAATTCATCGATAAATTGAATATCAAAAATCTCATTGTGCATATAATCAAACGTTTGCTGTGAACGAAATAACTGTAAGGCATGCAGCTTTACCCTTAAATCTAGTAATAATTTTAACACCCAATCCTTTACCAACTCGGGGGTAAATTGTCTTTCCTCCAAAAAGGCGACCCATTTATTAACATATTCACTTATTCTAGATTCGTCTCGAAGCATTATGAGTTCCCTCATCTCTGCAGCCGCTTCATCATACTTAGAAAAAAGATCTTCCGTAGGTGCTTCTTTTGGTTCTTTCCGTTCAACAATCGTGCCAGGATTCAGATAAAAACTCTGATGGCTGCAATTTAAAAGTAGTAATAATTCCTGTTTAAACTCATGCATGTTCGTGCAGCCATCACCTGTGATAAAAGAAAGTGTTATGTTTAATGATCGTTTTAATGCATGTTGAATCCTTTTCATACCTTCGCTTACATCAGAAAGCGCATTCCTTTTTAAAATTAAGGATGAAGGGAAAAAGAAAAATAGTTCCTTTGCTCCATGTTGGAAGTGGACGGAACCTGGATAGCAGCGTTCAATCTCCTCTGCCACCACATTATTAATTGCAAAGTTCAAGGTATCCTCTGATAAATATAGCTCCTTTAATGTGCTGTAATTATGAATCATAGCCAAGGATCCAATATATCCACTTTGGTCTAGATGAATGCCTAAGGATTTGGCCTCTGCCAGCCAATTCATCTCGTTAATGTCTGGCTGCTCAATCGTTTTTTTTATGAACCTTTCTTTCACACTTTCTTTATTTCGATCTAGCATATTCTGAATCTGTTGATGCCGGATCATTCGATTATTTTGTTTATCCAGTGTATCCTTAAATTTCTTGATTAAGTTACGTAAATCATCTGGATCAAAGGTATCCTTGACTAAGTAGTCCTGAACTTGAAGTTTCAATGCCTGCTGTGCGTATCCAAAATCTGCATGGCAAGATAAAATAGCAACTTTTAGATTTGGGTTTTGACTTTTTAACTTTTTCGTTAGCTCAATTCCATTCATTTTAGGCATACCAATATCCGTAATTAAAATATCAGGCATTTCATCCATCGCTTTTTCAAAGGCACTGGCACCATTTTCGTGTGTACTTTGAAGTGATACACCCAGCTGTTCCCACTCTATCGTTTCGGATAACAACTGTAATACTGGATAATCATCGTCAACTAGCATTACTTTGTACATCAGAATTACTGCCCCCTTTTTGAATCGTCAATATTACCTTTGTCCCCTCACCGGGCAAACTTTTTATGTCCATCCTAAAAGAGCCGCCGAAGGTAATAAACATTCGTTCATAAACATTGGATAGCCCTAAGGAAGAAAATCCTTTGTTATTCGTATTCGTGTTATTGTCTGTACCAGTTGATTCAACTAGTTTTCTTTTTAATTTACTTAGTGTATCCTCGTCCATCCCTTGACCATTATCCTCAATCATAATAACCAGTTGATTGTCCCTTAACTCCGTTCTTACAACAATCGTTCCTGCACTTTGGTTGAGGCCGTGAATAATTGAATTCTCAATAATAGGCTGCAGGATAAAGCGCGGAATCTGCAATGAATACGCCTCTTCATGCACGGATATTTCAACCCTTACCTGTTCTTTTTGCCTCATATTCATGATGTTAATATAATCTAATACAATTTGGACTTCTTCACGAAAGCTAATGACTTCTTTGTTTTTATCAATGGTCATTCTTAATAATTTTGACAAGGAACTAATCATGTTTGCACTTTCCTTATCACCTTTTACTAGTACCTTCATTCGAATAGAATTAAGAACATTGAATAGGAAATGAGGATTTATTTGTGCTTGCAGCATATCAAGTTCTGCTTTTCTTTTTCTCTCCTGTGTATCTGTAATTTCGTGAATCATCTCATTAACACGGTCAAGCATATGATCAAAGGATTCAGCCAGTTTTCCCACCTCATCCCTGCCCCGCAAACGGGAACGAATCGCCAGATTACCTCGTTTAACAGCTTCTGCTATTTTCCCTAAGTGGACAATTGGTTTTGTAATCGTTCTCAGCAAGGATGCCATTAGAATAAGAAAAATGGTGAATGATACTATTTGTACGGTGAACACTTTACTAAATATTGAATTAATTTGGTTGATAGCTTGTTTATACGGAACAAGAGATACAAGTTTCCAGCCAGTAAATGAGATATCGTGTTCAGCAATCAAGTAATCTTTGTCTGAAATTTGGAAAATATTTGAGGAATTATTCTTGGTAAGCTGCTCACTATACTGAAATTGTTCACCGATTTTTAAATGGTCACGATGTGAGAGGATTTTATTTGATGAGTCTAAAATCATCATCTCCTCATGTCCCTTCATATTCTCAAATATTTGGTTTATCTTCGTTTCCATAATCGTAACGATTACGTACCCATAAATCCCTAAGTTACCATCTCTTAATGTTCTAGCAACGGAAATTTGATAAGGATTTTCTCTCTTGTCAGATTTAAACAGTGTTGGCTTACTTTCAATCCAAACAGATTCATAGCCCTGTAATTGATTTAATTTTTCAAACCATTTTTCTTTGAGCATCCCACTTGGATCATAATCATATGTTGAATAATTTTTGTACGATTTACCGTTCTTTAAAAGGATGGTTACATAAGACTTTTCTCCTACTAGTGTGATATTTTCAATTGTTTTATTGATTTTACTATCATCCATATAGTTTTGATACTCTGTACCGTCTACTTTCGTACTTAGAGCTTTTTCTTTTAAAATGGTATTCATTTCCGCATCAAGTTGAACAAAGTTGGTAATATAGAGCATATCTTCTAAGAGTTTCTCCACATATTCATTAGCAATGATTAGCTCCCGATTGGCATTGGATAACGCTTGGTCTTTTAACGTATCTTTCGTTAAATAGTTATAGATAGATAACGAGATTATCGCTGGTATGATTAAACAAATAATAGAAATGAAAATGACCTTAAAGCGAAAAGAACGGGGTTCAAACATACGCTGTTTACCCTCTTTCATATGCAAACCACCCTTTGAATAGAAAGATGGGGTTGTAATCAATTACAACCCCTTTTCTTTCCATTATTCTATTAATCTGTGACAATGTCTATACTATTTGTTGCTGTCAATAATTTCCTGGAATCTTTTTTGAGAAGCCTTAATGGTTGCATCGATATCCTGCTCACCAAAGATTAGCTTTTCGTATTCCTCATTGATTACTTTATAAAGCTCAGACTGATAAGAAACTGGTGAAATGATTTTTGATGATTTTGCGCTTGTTAACACATTTACTAGTGAATCTTTATCAACCTTCTCAGGATTTTTTGTTCCACTTAGAATCTTGTCAATGATAGTTGTTAATTCACTATCGCTTACTTTATTCCATGAAGGGATATTCTTACCTTGAACAATTTGCCCTTCAGTTGTGTACCAGCGAATGAATTTATATGCTGCTTCTTTATTCTCAGAAGTGTTTGCAACCGACATAAAGTCTGTTGTTACCGGTGTATAACCGCCCTCATCGCCACTTTCATTTTTTGGATATGGAGCAACAGCCACATCGAATTCTAATGGGAACTGATCAGTACCGCCAAGTTCTGTATTCATCCAGCTGCCAATAAGGATTGAGCTTGCATCTTGACCAAAGAACTGGTTACGGTAATGTAGCTTCTGGGATAAAATATCTGTGTATGGAACAGCAGATTTATCTTCTTTTTCCATTTGTACTCTTAATTCAAGCGTCTTCTTAAATAATGGACTATCAAGATTTGATTTACCATCTGCAGTTGTGAACTCAGTATTATCGGCTTCACTAGCTAATGCAAGTTTCATAAACTCCATCCAGCCGCCGCCTTGTGGTCCGTGGAAGTAAGTTCCATAATGATCTTTTGTAGTCATAGCCTTTGCGTATTCTGCGAATTCATCCCATGTCCAATCCTTTGGTACCTCAAGACCAGCATCAGTCAAATGGTTTTTATTAAGAAGAACATACCATGGGTTGAACTTACCAGGCAGTGCATAATACTTTCCATCTATCTGTGTATCAACTTTGTATTCTTCTGTAACTTTGTAAGCTTCTTCTTTAATAAATTCATCAATTGGTGCAACCATGCCCATGCTTACACGCTGTGCATAACTTGCAGGGTCACTGAACATAAGAACATCTAATTGTTCTCCAGAAGCCGCTGCTAGGTCAAGCTTTTTAAGTGCTTCTTGTGTATCTCCCTTTTCACTGAGGATGACTAATTCTACTTTGATGTTAGGGTTCTTTTCTTCAAACGCTGCGATAGTGCTTTTCCAGTTGTAGGATGCTTCGTTTCCATGAGTGTGGAATTTGATTGTAACTTTCTCGTCCTTTTTTGGTTCTGACGATGCTTTTTCCTCACTGCCGCTGCCAGAACAGCCAGCTAGGACTAAACTAAATAACATAGTAAAGATTAATAATGACCAAATCTTTCTCTTCATTCCTTTTCCCCCTCAATGTTTTTACCTATCAATTATTTGAAAACCCTTACACTGCAAGTTTAGCAAATTCAAAATTGTTACTCATACCAATAAATTTACTCATTATAATACTTTTTTGACTACTACATTAAAATCCTTCGTTATTTTTTCAAATAGTAAATTGGATATATACATGAGAACATAGCTTAAACCGCTTCCAAAAAAGAGAATTCCGACTCCATTAAAGAAAATACTGAGTGCTAAAATACATATGGCTGCAGAGATCATCACCATCGTATACAGCGGATAGGAGATTCCGAGTAAGAAAGCTGTTTTAATGTATTGTAGTATCTTATATTCATATTGAACATACACCGGGAAAACAAATAACGTAACAACTAGAAAAAGGAAAACAACACCTATTAAGCAGCCCATTAGTATCGGATACAACGATCCCTGCACAGAGCTGATTAATCGCCAATCTAGGTATAAAATAATGCTACTCCCTGCTAATATAAATCCTAGAGAATTTGCTTTCCAAAACTCTTTTTTATATGTGTTCCAATACGTTGTTAAGACTGGTAAGTCGGTTTCGCCTTTTATCCATTTACGAATAATCGTGAACATTGCCACAGTTGCAGGTGCAGCACCAAGTACAAACAATCCAAGAACCATAAAAAACAGCCATAAGAGGTTAATATAAGCTAGTCGTGTAATCCATTGGCAAATGCCTAGTAATTTTCCCATCCAATCTGTTGAATCCATAACTGTTTTCTCCCTCCCTATTACTACATGTTCCTTTATTTTAATAGAAAAATTTTTATTTGTTTAATTAATTTTTTGACTTCTTTAGCAAAAATCTTTACCTATTATTTTGCGGGCATAAAAAAAAGAGCAGCATCGATTTTAGAAACTGCTCTCATTTCAACTAATATCATATATTTTGCATTTTTCGTAAAACCTTGTTTTTCCTATTTCAAGTAATTTAGCTGCTTCCTGCTTATTTCCATTGGCAAGAGACAGAGCATTTAGAATGGCTTGTTTTTCCACTTGCGCAAGTGTTTCTTTTAATGACTTAACGGGAATGTCTGCCATGTTGACAGATTCTCTCACTGTTGATTTTTCAGGAACACTTCCTGTTTCATCATCGCGTAAATACAACGGTAAGTGTGCTAATTCAATTTTATTCCCATCTAAAACATTGATAGACCTTTCAAGGACATTCTCGAGCTCTCGAATATTCCCTGGCCACTTATGCTGATAGAGTCTCTCAACTACCTCAGTAGAGAGCTCTATCCCTTTACGATAGAAATTTCTTTCCAGCTTTTCTAATAGATTAATGGCGATTAACTCGATATCGCCATTACGCTCTCTAAGCGGGGGAATTTCAATTTTAATTACATTTAAACGGTAATATAAATCTTGACGAAATGTTCCTTCTTCTACCATTTCCTCTAGGTTCCGATGTGTTGCCGCAATGATGCGAACGTCCACAGGAATCGATTTTTGACCACCAACAGGCAGTATCTCCCGTTCCTGTAACACTCTTAAAAGCTTACTTTGCATTGCGAGCGGCATATCACCAATTTCATCCAGAAAAATCGTTCCACGATTGGCCATTTGAAATTGACCTTTTTTCCCACCCTTTTTCGCACCTGTAAAGGCGCCATCATCATATCCAAATAATTCAGATTCAAGTAAATGCTCCGGAATGGATGCACAGTTTATTGGAACATAGGGAAATGATGCACGTGCACTGTTGTTATGAATAGCAGAAGCGAACAACTCCTTACCCGTACCTGATTCTCCTAGCAAAAGAATAGCAGATTGACTGCCAGAAACTCTTTCAGCTAACTTTTTGACAGCCGTGAAAGAAGGACTATTTCCAATTAGGTTGCTAAAGTAATATTTGCTTTTAACATTTTTTCCAGCCTTTGTTTTATAGTAATTCACTTCTTCAACGAGATGCTGAATTTTATTTTTGTATAACAACCAATCCTCAGGATTACGAAACATAACGGTTCCAACTGCTCCTACTAATTCACCATCAATAATTAGCGGATAACGGTTTGCAATCATATCACTGCCGTTAATTGGATGAAGCGCAACCAACTCTTTTTGGCCAGTTTTTGCAACGATATGCATACGCGTGTTCTCTATTACATCCTGAACGGGTCTTCCTATTGCGTTTTCAACGGTGGTTCCTAGAAATTCACAGTACGCCGAATTGATATAAAGGATAACTCCCTCGGTGTCAACAACGACAATTCGTTCACCTGCAAGATTAATAATTTCTTCAAACCAATGATATGGGATTTTTCCTAGTCCATGTTTCATATCTATTCACCTTAGTAGATTAGTTTATTTCCATTATAACAAAATCCTGTTCGGGTAACCCGAGCAGGATTTCTTTTATTATTGGACAGTGTAACCACCATCAAGAATAACGGCTTGACCTGTAATTCCTCTAGCTTTATCACTTGCCAAGAAAGCTGCATAATCGGCAATTTCAGATACCGCTAACAGCCTCTTTTGAGGTACTAGCGTGAGAAGTACATCATCGATTACACGTTCTAAGCTTACATTTCTAGTTATCGACAAGTCTTTAAGTTGGTTTCTAACCAGTGGTGTATCAACATACCCCGGGCATAGCGCATTTACAGTGATCCCATGTGTAGCGCCCTCTAATGCCGCAACCTTTGTTAATCCAATCACCCCATGCTTCGCACTATTATAGGCGGCCTTACCAGCAAAACCAATCACACCGTTAATCGATGCCATATTGATGACTCTTCCAAAGCCCTGTTCTTTCATGATAGGGAATACATGTTTAATCCCAATAAACGGAGCAGTCAGCATAACTTTTACCAAGAACTCAAATTTTTCAGTAGGGAATTCCTCAATTGGAGAAACATACTGAAGTCCAGCATTATTTACTAAAATGTCGATTCTTCCAAACCTGCTATTTGCAGATTCTATCGCATTCTTGAATGCTTCCTCATCTGTAACATCACAAGGAGCAGAGAATGCTTCATATCCTTGCGCTTGTAGTTCTTCTGCAACAATGTCACTCTTCTCTTGATTTAAATCAGAAATAACCACTTTTGCTCCCTCTTGTGCAAAAGTCTTAGCGATTTCCAAACCTATTCCACTGGCAGATCCAGTAATAAACGCAACTTTTCCGACTAACATATGTGGCCCTCCTAAAATATCTATTTACTAAGCTAACGTATGTTTTTAATTTTAAACAATTCCCAAGAATGTATAGACGGCAATAACGAAGAATACAGCGATTGTTTTAATGATTGTAATCGCAAAAATATCACGATAGGATTGTTTATGAGTTAATCCTGTCACCGCTAAGAGTGTAATAACTGCCCCGTTGTGTGGAAGTGTATCCATACCGCCTGAAGCCATGGCAACAACTCGGTGCATAACTTCAGGTGGAATATTGGCTGCTGCAATTGCCTGATTGTATTTATCAGCCATTGCCCCTAATGCAATCCCCATACCACCAGATGCAGAACCAGTAACACCTGCAAGTGCACTAGTTGTAACAGCACCGTTCACAAGCGGATTGGTGAAAGTGGTTGAAATTCCATCACTAATTTTTGCAAAGCCTGGAAGTGCAGCAATAACCCCGCCAAAACCATATTCAACACTTGTGTTCATCGTTGCAAGAAGTGAGCCGCCAATACTTTGGTTTAGTCCTTCTTTAAATTTATGGGTTACCCGTTTCCAATCATATAAAAGGGATGTAATAATACCGGCTACTAAAGCCATTTCAATTGCCCAGATGGCCGCACTCGCTGTGACGTCTACTGTGTATGGTAAACCTATAGCTTCAAAATCAAATCCATTTGGATACCATTTCGGGATAAATGTAATGAAAAGTTTATTTGTCACTCCTACAAGAATAAGTGGCACAAACGCTAATATTTGTCTTAAAACAGATTGATTAGAAGTTAAATCAGGAACTGCTTCTTCTTTTTCAATAACTAGTTCTTTTTCTATAGCAGCAGCATTCTCAGCACCAAAGCCATAATAGCCTTCACCAGCTTTTTCTGCCTTTTTCCTTCTCATTTCCAAGTACAATAAACCCAGAGTTAATACAAAAATTGCTCCAATAATTCCTAGGATTGGTGCTGCATAAATATCCGTTTTAAAGAAATTGATTGGAATTACGTTTTGAATTTGCGGCGTTCCTGGTAATGCATCCATCGTGAAGGTAAAAGCACCAAGTGCAATAGTACCGGGAATAAGTCTTTTTGGAATATTTGCTTCTCTAAACATTTGGGCTGCAAATGGATAAATAGCGAATACGGCAACGAATAAACTTACACCGCTATATGTTAAGATTGCGCCAAGCAAAACAATGGTAAGCATGGCACGTTTTGCACCTAATATACGAACAATGGTCTTCGCAATTGATTCCGCAATCCCTGACATTTCAACTACCTTACCGAAGATAGCCCCTAGTAAGAAGACTGGAAAGTATGATTTGATAAACCCGACCATTTTTTCCATAAACACACCAGAGAAAAACGGCAATACTTGACTCGGATCAATAAATAAAACAGCTAAAATTGCACATAATGGAGCGAATAAAATGACAGAAAAACCTCGGTAGGCGGCGAACATTAGCAGTCCAAGCGCCAGAAGAATAACAATTAAATCCATTTAAATCCCCCTATACCTCTTATTTTGCAAGCTTCAAACAAAGTACCCCTTTAGTAAGCGTTTTCATCTAATGCCTACGCTTCTAATAATGCAAGTTCTATGCCAAACTTTTCTATAATCTTAAAAATAGTAATATTCATTCTTATTATACTAATTAAATACTAATATCTAGTTGGTTACTATGATAAAACTAGTAAACATTCTTTAACTGTTTTTCCGGAAATACGGAATAATGAGGATTTGAGATTCCGCAATTACGGATTTTTCCGTTTTTGCGGAATCAATTTTACTATTCCATTTCTACAATCGTAGCTATTCCTTGCCCGCCGCCGATACATAAAGCCGCCAATCCATAGCGGGATCCTTGACGTTGCATTTCATGCAATAGTGTCACTAGAACACGTGCGCCGCTCGCACCGATAGGATGTCCCAATGCCACTGCTCCGCCATTAACGTTTAGTTTGTCATTTGGGATCTGTAGATCACGCCCTACTGCTAGAGATTGGGCAGCAAATGCTTCATTTGCTTCAACTAAATCAATATCTTCCATCGAAAGCCCCGCTTTTTCTAGCGCCTTTTTGGTTGCTGGAACAGGTCCAATACCCATTATTTTCGGGTCAACACCCGCTGTTCCGTTCGCGCGGATTACAGCCATTGGTTTAATTCCAAGTCCACTGGCTTTCTCCCGGCTCATAAGCACTAATGCAGCCGCACCATCATTAATACCTGAGGCATTCCCAGCGGTAACACTTCCGTCCTTTTTAAATGCCGGTTTCAGCTTCGCAAGTTTTTCTGCACTGACTCCTGCTCTTGGAAACTCATCAGTATCAAATACGATTGGATCTCCCTTACGCTGTGGGATATAAATAGGCACGATTTCTTCCTTAAACTTTCCTTCTTTTATCGCATTTTCTGCCTTTTGCTGGCTCCATGCTGCAAATTCATCTTGTTCTTCTCTAGTTAGTCCATATTGTTCAGCGATATTCTCAGCGGTAACACCCATGTGGTATGAGTTCAAGGCACATTGCAAACCATCCTGTATCATGCTGTCGATAACCTTTCCATCTCCCATTCGGTAGCCTGTGCGTCCTTTCGGCAGAAGGTATGGAGCTAAACTCATATTTTCCATTCCACCAGCAACGACAATTTCTGCTTCTCCCGTTTGGATTGCTTGTGCAGCCAAATGTACGGCCTTTAAGCCTGAACCGCAGAGTTTGTTAATTGCCATTGAAGATACTTCATTCGGAAGACCGGCTTTTATTGCGGCCTGGCGCGCTGGTCCCTGACCAACCCCTGCTTGGAGCACGTTACCCATGATTACTTCATCTACTTGTTCGCCTTTAACACCCGCACGGTTTAAGGCTTCCTTAATCACAACAGCACCTAACTCAGTCGCTGGTGTATCGCTTAATGCGCCCATAAAATTTCCGATTGCTGTACGAACAGCACTTACAATTACAACTTCACGCATGTATTTTTCCTCCTGTACTATGCTTCTACTTTTCTATGAATCTGTATAAACTTAACCGACCAATTCTGCTAAAATGTTAGGACCAATTTTAAATGAGGCTTCTGTTTTTCCCTTTACTGTTTCAAGGTTTACACCCTCTTGAAGTTCTTCCAAAACAAGTCCTTCTTCCGTTACACGAAAAACGGCTAGTTCTGTCACAATCAGGTCAACTACACCTTTTCCCGTAAGCGGTAAGCGACATTCCTCTAAAATTTTAGAGGAGCCATTCTTCGCCGTATGCTCCATTGCAACAATGACTTTCTTTGCTCCTGTCACTAAGTCCATTGCTCCGCCCATTCCTGGTACCATTTTTCCTGGCACCATCCAGTTAGCAAGATTTCCCTTCGCATCCGCTTCAAGTCCTCCAAGGACAGTTACATCAACATGACCGCCACGAATTAACTCAAATGAGAATACACTGTCAAAGAATGCACCACCAGGCAGGATTCCCGAAGGCTGCCCTCCTGCGTTGACCAAATCCGGATCAATATCTCCATCTAAAGGACCAAGTCCGACATAGCCATTTTCAGATTGTAAAATAACATTTACATTTTCAGGCAGATAGTTTGGAACCATTGTTGGTAAGCCGATTCCTAGGTTAACTACGTCACCGTCTCTCATTTCCTTTGCCACCCGGGCAGCGATAATTTGTTTTGGATTCACTAATGTCTGTAACATTATTTACTACCTCCTGCGAACATAAATTTTATCTATCAGGATTCCTGGGGTCATAACCTCATCGGGATCAATTTCTCCTACCTCAACTAATTTCTCGACTTGGACGATAACATGGTCAGCGGCAAGCGCCATAAAAGGGTTGAAGTTACGTGCTGAGCGGTGATAAACCAAGTTACCAGATTTGTCCGCTTTATAGGCTTTAAGAAGAGCAACTTCTGCACGAAGTGGTTTTTCAAGCAAGTATTCCCGTCCATCGACCGTTAGCTTTTCTTTTCCTTCTTCTACAACGGTTCCGACACCAGTTGGAGTTAAAATCCCGCCAAGACCTGCTCCACCAGCACGAACGCGTTCAGCAAGTGTTCCCTGGGGAACGAGTTCAACCTCCATTTCACCAGCAATCATTTGCCGGCCAGTTTCTGGGTTCGTACCAATATGCGAAGCGATAACCTTTTTAACTCTATGATTTACAATTAAAGGTCCAACGCCGCTTTCGATGAAAGCGGTATCATTTGCGATCAATGTAATATCTTTCACATCTGCTTCAAGTAAAGCGGATACAAGATCTTCCGGTGTACCAACTCCCATAAAGCCACCTGCCATAATAGTCATGCCATTTTTAAAGAACGATTTAGCTTCATCCAAAGAAATAATTTTATTCACGTACCAGCACCTCCTGAAAAATAGGTGAGATTATTGCTCACACCTTACTTGAATGCAAGAATCATGCCAACAAAAAGAAAAAAGAACACTCTCCCTATAGGAAAGTGCCCTGAATTTTATTAATTTGCCAACGGTAATGTAATTTCAACCAATGTACCCTTTTGTGCTTTACTTTGGTAGGTAATACTTCCATGGTGTTGTTTGATAATTTTATTACAGATCATTAGTCCAAGACCAGTCCCTTTTTCCTTTAAACTATAAAAAGGTTCTCCTAATCGAGGCAGAAGTTCTTCTGGTATTCCACAGCCTTCATCTTGAACAGAAAGCACACATTCACTTTCATCCCTTTTTTGGAGATTGATATGGATATTTCCTCCCTCAGGCATTGCCTCGATTGCATTCTTTAGAATATTAAGGAATACCTGCTTTAATTGGTTCTTCTCTCCCGTTATAAAAAAGGAATAATCTTCCACACATAAGTTGAATTGAATATTCTCCATATGCGCTTGCGGTGAAAGCAGTTCAAGTGTATTCTCTACAAGTTCTCTTAAATTCGTGCGATGCAGTTGTACAGCCTGTGGTTTTCCTAGAGAAAGCATTTCACTCGTTATCGTTTCGATACGTGCAAGTTCACTTAGAAGCAAGTCATTTATTTCATCCGCTCCGTTTTCCCTTTTAAATAGCTGAATAAATCCCTTGATCGTTGTTAAGGGATTGCGGATTTCATGGGCAACTCCTGCGGCTAATTCCCCGACAATCGATAATTTTTCTGATTGCAGCAATATTTCTTCCGCCTTTTTACGCTCCGAAATATCCCGGCTAATAATGACTATATGCTCGATTTCACCATTTTCCCTTTTTACAGGGACACCTCGAGACTCAAATTCTATCCAATTACCATTCTTGTGAATAAGACGAAATTCAATTGACTTTGATTCTCCATTTTCAAACATCCTATCCAATGTACTTTTAAACATGTCAACATCATTAGAATGTATAAACCTGCATAATTTAACATCTTCTAGTTCAGAACACTGGTACCCTAAAACAATTTCATGCGAAGGAGAAAAGTATGAAAGCGTATGCTCCTTATCCATCACCATAATAAGGTCAGATGTATTCTCAGCAATTAACCTATATTTAGATTCACTCGCCTCAACCATCCTATACATATCAGACAATCTATTGTAAAGCCTATGCAGCTTAACATACGACTCAATCAATAATAGCCCTAAAATAACTCCTAATATCACAAATAAAAGATATTGGAAATGAAAGAATGGTTTATCTCTAAACACGTTGAAAATAATCGGTACATTAATAACATAAATGAGTATATAAGAACCAGATAAAATAATAGATTTCATTATTGGCGTAAATCTCTTTGTAAAATAATAAATAACTGTAAACCCAATCATTATAGCAACCCAACCGATAATAGCTGTGTCCCAGTGACCACTTGAGAACAATCTTGCAAGCAGCGAGAATAATCCAGTAATTATTCCAGCAAATGGACCCAAGTAGGCAAATATCAGAATAACTGGTGCATAACGGATATCATACGAATATCCTTGCTCCTGAAGGGATAGCATGACGAGAATAATTGAAACAATTCCTCCATAGACACCGATCCAAAGACGAGAATGTTTTATGGGCTTATAATTATAAAACGAGCGGATAACTAGAGGAGTACTAACTAAAAGTGAAAAAATTGAGAGATTGACAATATAATCTAATAGCAACAATGAATTCCCACCCAAAAAATCATACTTTTTCTCTCTATCATAAACCAGAATATTTACTATTACTATATGTAATTTTTTATTTTAAATGGGAGTTAAATCCAGAAAAGTACCAAAGATAGGCATCCTTGGTACTCTGCTTTTATTGTATATCCTTAACTGCTGCTGGTTTATCTTTTTCAAAGAAAATGATTAAAGCAGGTAATAAAATCCCTCGAATTAGGAACGTATCTAATAAAATACCTACTGCAACGATAAAGCCAAATACGAACAATAATTGGATTGGCTGAGTCATTAATACTGCAAAGGTAGCTGCAAGAATAATTCCTGCTGAAGAAATCACACCACCTGTAGTGGATACAGCAATTTCAACAGCTTCTTTCACGGAATGTTTTTTTCTTTCTTCCATAAACCTTGAAATTAAAATGATATTGTAATCAATGCCAAGAGCCACTAAAAAGACAAACGAGTAAAGTGGAACACGATTACTGATTGTATGGATATCAAAGAAAAGACTGCTTAAAAACATACCTAAACCAACCGCAGCAAGGAATGAAATTAAAATCGTTCCCATCATATAGATTGGCATCTTAAATGATTTGGTTAATACAATTAACATCGCGAAGATTAACAGTGATTCTAGTAAAACTATAACGATTAGGTCCCTATCGTTTGTGGCACGATCATCCACTTTCTTAGCCGTTTCCCCTGCAAAATGAAGTTCTCCGTCTAGATTACTCTCTGTTAACAACTTATCTGCATTGTCTCTCATTTTTTCCAGTGCATCCATGGTTTCCACTGCATAAGGGCTCTCTTTAAAAGTGAGACTATACTGGATTACCTTTTGATCTGTTGTTGTGCCGTTCGGACGGACATTGCTGACAAGATTTTGATCTGTAAGAGTTTCAAGTAATACTGCCTGTTGTTCAGGCGTTATCGCTTCTGTTGCTTCAAACAAAACAGTTGTTGCAGCTAAATCACCTTTTTCAAACTTTTCTTCTAATATTTCATAGCCAAGCCGTGAAGGCATATCCTTCGGGAACGACTTCATCGTATCAAATTCATATTTCAGATTCAGCATGTTTAAAGCAGATACAAGTAGAATCACTCCGATAACAGAAGCAGAAAGGACTGGTTTTTTCACAACAAAACGCCCAATCTTACTCCATACAGAACTCGATTTAACACCTTCTTCACCAACACGTGGAACCCTTGGCCAGAATGATTTTCTGCCGAACAAAGTAAATAGTGCAGGTACAAGCGTAATTGAAGCGAACATGATAACGAGCATTGCTGCAGCAAAAACCGGTGCAAAATTACGATAATCTCCAAACTCAGCGAAGAACAGGACGAGCATCGCTGCCAAAACGGTTCCTCCTGAGAAGAAAACAGGCAAACCAGTTTCTCTCATAGCATGTTTCATCGCAGCGTATTTGCTATCAAATTTCTTTAACTCCTCACGATAACGTGAAAAGACAAATAGGGAATAGTCTATGACTGCTGCAAACAAAAGAATGGTCATAATCGAAAAGGTTTGACTGCTGATCAACAACCCAGCCTTCCCCATCAAACCTAATATCTGATTCACTGCCTGGTAGACAAATGCTGCTGCAAACAGCGGGATTAATGCTAATAATGGGGAGCGGTAAATCACAATTAATAAGATTAGGATTAATCCTACAGTTGAAAATAACAAAACTAAATCAGCACGGGAAAAGAGATTAAGCGAATCTACTGCAATTCCTGCAGGACCGGTAGTATATAATATTAAGTCTGTATTCTTCTTAACAATTCCATCTATTTTCTCAAGCACTGTCCTTATTTGCTTTGACTCTAACTCTGATTCAAACGTTAGTGGAAGAATTAAAGTACTTTGATCTTCTGAGAAAAAACTAGCTGTCGCTTGTGGCGGCAATTTAGATAAAGGAACATATTCTTTTATTCCTTCTACTTGATCAAGTTTTTCCAATAATGGATTTAAATCTGATATTTCCACCTTATTGTCGTCAGATTGAAAAACCAATATTGCTGGTATTCCTTCATTATTTTTAAAATAGGTATCCACCTTTTCTTGAGCGATTATCGATTTTGCATCGGCAGGTATTGAATCAATACTTGATACCTCGTATTCCTTAGCACTTGGAGCGAGGACTGACAGCAATACGGTTACTAAAAGCCAGATTCCAAGCGTTATCCACATTCCCTTTTTTGAGGTAACTCGATCGGTCACGGACTGTAAGAATGAATTCATGTTTTTATCTCCTTCACTTTAATGTAAGTGACACCTGTGTAACTTTAATTAAAAAAATAATTGACACATTACACTTTCATTATCTTTGAAAGTGACACTTGTGTCAATTATATGTTATGAACATTCCTTGACTTATTATTTCTTTTATTGATTTAATCCACTCTGCCTTTGGAATCCCAAAATGATTAGGAATTGCTACAGTCTGAAGAATAAACCCAATTATTAATCCATCAGGAATATGTTGTTTTAATTTTCCTTCTTTCTTACCTTGCAGGATGAAGTTATGTAGAAATTTGTACATTTCTAAAGGCAGCTTTTCTAGTTTTCCTTTATTAATGGAAGCCTCCATTCTTTCGATAACTTGTTGTGCAGCCTTAATTAATTCATGTAAATCAGTCTTTTTAAAAATTAGGTCAATCAGGAATTCAAACTGTTCTTCAAATGCTTTAAGTTTTTCAATTTCCTTTAAATCATGAAGAAATTCTTCCATTTCGTAAATCATAAAGTCCGTAATAAGCTCTTCTTTATTCTCGTAGTATTTATATAAAGCAGCCCTCGATATTTCCATCCGATCTGCCAGAAGGCTGAAAGTAAACCCATCATAACCATGGAGCAAGAGCAGATGCTTAGCTTCATGAAATAACTCCACTGTATTAAATTTGCGTTCTCGTGCCATCTATTCACCCCCGAGTTACTATGTGCGAATAGTATAACATATTGACGAAAAATTTTTATAGATGTACACAGACGACGCCTATTGACCTTATCATGTCATTTGATATAATTGGAGTGAGTAATCACTCATTTTAGAGAGGGTTGATTAAGAATGTCATCAACGGTAGTTATTAATGACGTGAGCAAAAGCTTTGGAAAAAGGTTAGTCCTCAATCAAATCAACTTAACAGTGGAATCAGGAGAAATATTTGGACTAATCGGTCCTTCAGGATCAGGCAAAACAACCTTGGTAAAAATTATCGTCGGCATGGATTCGCCCAACCAAGGTGATGTCCAGGTATTAAATACTGCCGTTCCTAATTTGAAACTTTTACAGAGAATAGGCTATATGGCTCAGGCTGATGCTTTATACTCCGATTTAACAGGAGAAGAAAATCTTGCTTTCTTCGCTTCCCTTTTTAAACTTAAAAAAGAGGAACAAAAAAAGCGGATTGCCTATGCAGCACATTTAGTGAATCTAACAGATGATTTAAAAAAGAAGGTTCAAAATTATTCTGGGGGCATGAAGCGCCGGTTATCTCTGGCGGTTGCCTTGATACAGGATCCTGAAATCCTTATTTTAGATGAGCCCACTGTTGGAATAGATCCCGAATTAAGAAGGTCGATTTGGGCTGAGTTATATCGGTTAAAAAACGAAGGGAAAACGATTTTAGTGACGACCCATGTAATGGATGAAGCCGAAAAATGTGACCGGCTGGCTATGGTCCGAGATGGTGAAATCATCACAAGTGGTTCTCCTGCAGAATTAAAAAGTCGGTTTGGGATAACCAGTTTAGAAGAGGTATTTTTAACAGCAGGAGGTAAACAGCAATGAGTATCCTTGCCATGGTAAAACGAATATTCCATCAGATGTTACGTGATAAACGGGCTTTGGCATTGATGATGGTGGCTCCATTATTGATTCTTACACTTCTAAACTATCTTCTTGCTGGGAATACTGTCGACCCTAGGCTTGGTGTTATCGATGTGGATAACACGCTGGAAGAAAGATTAAAAGATAACGATATCATTGTTCTACAGGTGGAGGAAAACACAAAGGACATTTTACTTGATAAAGATTTAGACGGAATTCTTGAATTTAATGGGGAAGAAATTTCATTGACCCTTACAAACGACCAGCCTAATGCAGCAAAGGCCTTACAAATAAAGGTGCAACAGGCGATTGCTGCAGAAAAGGCTAAGGAGCAGGCAGCAAATCTTTCTACTTTTATGGAAAGTATTAAGAGTCTGGTTCCAGAAGTTCCAGTTATGATGGAGCAGGTGAAAGCACCTGAAGTAAAACCTTCTTATATTTATGGAAATAAAGACACCATCTTTTTTGATCAATTAAGCCCCATACTCGTTGGATTCTTTGTCTTCTTCTTTGTGTTCTTAATTTCGGGGATTGCTTTACTGAGGGAAAGAACAACGGGTACACTTGAACGATTATTGGCAACACCTATTCTTAGAAGAGATATTGTTTTTGGATATTTATTGGGATACGGTTTATTTGCAGTGATGCAAACGATTATAGTTGTTACCTATGCGGTAAAAGTATTGAATATCACGCTTGTAGGTTCATTTTGGAGTGTTGTGCTCATTAATTTAACACTTGCTTTAGTTGCGTTGTCACTTGGAATCCTTCTATCTGCATTCGCGAATTCAGAGTTTCAGATGATGCAATTTATTCCGATTGCGATTATCCCACAGGTCTTTTTTGCAGGTATCTTCCCGTTTGAGTCTATGGCTGGCTGGATGCAGGTTCTTGCTAAATGCATGCCAATGTATTATGGCGGCAGCGCCTTAGTGGACGTCATGTATAAAGGGTTAGGTTTGAGTGCTATTAGAAACGACCTTCTGGTATTATTGGGCTTTGCCCTTGTCTTCATTGTTTTAAATGTAGTAGCATTGAAGAAATATCGGAAGATTTAGTTGAACAAAAGGAGTTAGCTATGACTGAAGAAGAATTGATGCTGCAACAGTTATTTGATGAAGATAAATTAACAGATAAGCAGAAAAAGATCCTTGTAGCGGCAATTGAAACCTTCTCTGAAAAAGGCTATGCTGCTTCTTCAACAAGTGAAATCGCCAAAAAGGCAGGAGTAGCCGAGGGAACTATCTTTCGGCATTACAAAACGAAGAAGGAATTGTTGGTTTCCATTGTTGCCCCGCTGATGACAAAATTCATTGCCCCTTTAGTGGTAAAGGACTTTAATAAAGTGCTTGACCGGGAATTTGAATCAGTCGAGGATTTTCTGAGAGCAACGATAGAGAATAGAAGAGATCTACTTATTCGAATGCTCCCTGTGGTAAAAATCATGCTTCAGGAAATTCCTTTCCAGCCTGAAATGCGCGAACAGTTTTTTGAACTCGTTGTAGAAAATATCTTTGGTAGGGTTAAAACAGTCATCGTTAGCTATCAAGAAAAAGGGCAACTAATCGATATGCCTCCAGAAAGTATAGCCAGGTTAACGATTACCAATATACTTGGCTTCTTGATTTCCCGTTATATCCTCTTTCCACATTTAGACTGGGACGATGAGATTGAAATTGAGAGGACCATCCAGTTTATCATGCATGGTGTAGGAAAAAAGGATTAGTTAGTAAAGCAGCCCCCTCAATGAAAGGATTGAGGGGGCTGCTTTTTTTATGGTTTACCCTTTTAATAGAAACTCATTACCATCTTCATCATTGAACTGTACAAAGGTTCCCCATTGCATTTCTTGAGGCTCACCTTTGAAATTGACTCCATTAGCTTTCATCTTTTCATAACTTCCTTTTACATCTTCACAAGCAAAAACAATAGAGGCCATTCTGTTTTCGTGGCCCTGCATCATTGACTTAGGGTAGATAACTAGATGTGTCTGGGCATTTGCCGGAGCCACTTCAAGCCAGTATGCATTGGGTCCCATTGGATATTCCGCAAACACCTCAAACCCGACCTTGTTTGTCCAAAAATCCTTTGCCTTCTGCTGATCTTCCACATAAACCGCTACTGTTGCAACATTTGTAATCATTAATTATAGCCTCCTTTATTTCTCTCTTGTATATAATAACAAGCTCTTTGTTATTCTTCATGTAAAAAAACGACATCCTTCTGCCTTTTCTTAGACGCATTCATCATTTCCAACATCCATTTTTTATATTCATTTGGGGTGAGTCCAAATGATTCTTTAAACTCCTTTGAAAAATGAGCATAATCATAGTAGCCAAATTCAGTCATTACATCATGAAGATCAATCGCAGGATTGAAATAGATTCTTAAACGAACCTGATTAAATCTAGCAACCTTGCTTAGCTTTTTCGGAGATAGACCAGTTAATTCAACTGTTTTCCGCTCAAATTGTCTTTGTGAATAGTTACTTATACCTACAATCGTTTTAATATCCTGATGAATAGGATCATTATATAGATTCGCTAGTACCTCTATTAAGGCAATGTCTACAATTTCTGTTTGTTTATAGATACCTAGTATGTAATTTTTCAGTAATTCTAGTCCTTCTTCAAGTCCCAGTTCCAACAGTTCTTGATTAAGATTATCAACATCACTTTTAGGGAAAATAGTTGAGAGCGGTAAAAACTGATCCTTCAACCCTTTTACATCAATATTTGTTAGGCATTTTAGTCCCCATGGTTTTAAACGAACTCCGAATAAGCGAACATTTCCTTCTGCATTCAATTGATGGTAATGGGTTAAAGTTCCGATTAAAAATGCTGTTTCCATTGGAACTTTGTTAACTTCATACTTAGACCCAAAATGGAAAATTACTTCATAGTTTCCATCCGGCCAAAGTACTTCCCCATCAACTCCTCCATTATAGGTTCTATTCAAATACCAAAAGCACTGAACAAATGGCTCCAATTCGGGAGGAGGCTTTCTTTCTAAATACCTCATCTCTAAACACCCAATCCTTTCAAAACCCGCTATTCCCAACACCTCAAGACTATTTAATCAAACGTTTGATTAGTTTAGCAACCAATTTAATTAAACGTTTGATTAGTTTTCCCACCGGAGCCCTAATTTACAAGGAACAAAGGAACCCACTAATACCAATGGTTCTAATCCCTTTAATCAAACGTTTGATTAGTTTATCGTCCGATTTAATTAAACGTTTGATTAGTTTTTTTGCCCTAAAAAAAAACTGGATAGCCATAACGACTATCCAGCAAATTCTAAAGTGTCCATACCAGACGGACAGTGTCCACGAGTGGTGCCTGTCACCGATTTTATTATCACTTTTTATGCTTCAACAATATTTGGTTGTTGATATACTTCTTGCTCGAATTCTCCTGTTGCTTTGCTTGTTAGTACTCCGGATGTCATGGCTCCACTTACGTTTAGGGCTGTACGTCCCATGTCAATTAGTGGCTCTACTGAGATTAAAAGACCCACAATCGCAATTGGAAGGTTCATGACGGAAAGTACGATTAGTGCTGCGAATGTTGCTCCGCCGCCCACTCCTGCTACACCGAATGAACTAATAGCAACTACAAGAATTAATGAAATAATAAATCCTGGGCTAAGTGGGTCAATACCAGCTGCTGGTGCAACCATAACCGCTAACATCGCTGGATAAACCCCAGCACATCCGTTTTGACCGATTGTTAGTCCAAATGAACCTGCAAAGTTTGCAATTCCTTCAGAAACACCAAGGTCTTTCGTTTGTGTTTTAATCGTTAAAGGCAGTGTTCCTGCACTTGAACGAGAAGTGAAAGCAAATGTTAAAGTTGGTAAAGCCTTTTTAACAAAATTAACAGGGTTAATTTTTGCGATAGCTAATAATAGTAAATGTACGATAAATACTAGAATAAGTGCTACATAAGAAGCAATAACAAACTTACCTAATTTTACAATTGCGTCATAGTTACTTGTTGCTGCAACCTTTGTGATAATCGCTAAAATACCATATGGTGTTAAACGAAGGATTAACGTAACAACTCTCATCGTTACTGCGTATAGAGAATCAATTATTTTCGCAAAGAGTTCAGCATGTTCTGGATCTTTACGCTTAACGCCAAGGTAAGCAATTCCGATAAAAGCCGCAAAGATAACAACGGCAATCGTTGAAGTTGCACGAGCACCTGTTAAATCCGCAAATGGATTTGCTGGGAAAAACTCAAGAATTTGTTGTGGAATGGTCATAGATTCAACCGTAACAACTCTTTCCTCTAACGCAGCATTTCGTGCTGCTTCTTCTTCGCCCTCAGTCAGTTCGATACCATCAAGACCGAATCCTAATGATGTACCAATTCCGATTGCTGCAGAAATAGCAGTGGTTCCAAGTAAAATCCCAATTACTAGAACGCTGATTTTTCCGATATTCTTCGTTAATTTTAATTTTGTAAAAGCACCTACGATTGAAATGAATACTAGCGGCATAACCACCATTTGTAGTAACTTAACGTAACCTGATCCTACAATATTAAACCACGCGATTGACTCCGTTGTAACCTCAGAATCTGTACCATAAATTAAATGAATAATAAAACCAAAAATAAGACCTAAACCTAAACCAGTGAATACACGTTTTGAGAATGATACATGCTTCTTTGCCATCATACGTAAACCAACCATGAGCAAAAGCAATACTACAACATTCACAATAATAAGAAATGCATTCATCTTGTTCCCCCCTTATATAATATATATTTCTTCTTGCGTAATTTAGTCTATGAAAATATTATTATACATATTCCTATCAGTCAAGTCGGAATAATATGTTTTTTTATTCTAACAATTTGAATAAAATCTCTACTAAGATAAATACTACCTGCTAACAAAGAAATACAGAAGGAGATTTAAAAATGGAGTTTAATTCCTACTTGTATTTGGGATTAGCAATCTTAAGTATTCTTCTGTTAATTTATGTATATTTTAAAACAAGGAATACAAGGAGTTTATTGCTTTTTATCACCATGGTTGGTCTAGGATATCTCATCGAAGCTGTGATTTACAACTTTGGCCATAGCTATCAGTATTATCCTAAACTTATTAAGTACGATTCTTTTTACGATAGTAATATGGGGGCAATTGCCTCAAATGCATTGGCACTTCCCGCCGTCGCTACTTTTATTGCTGCTTTTCGTAAAAATTGGATATGGATATTATCTTTTATTAGCCTATTTGCCGGGATTGAATGGGCATTCTTGAAACTAAATATATATTCGCATAATTGGTGGAAGATTGGTTTTACATCCTTTGGACTACTTTTTTATTTTCCTATTGCAAAGTTGTTCCTTCAATTGCTCTCCAACCCATTAAAAGGGAAACTGCATTCTCTCTTTCTGTTTTTAAGTATAGGTCCCCTATCAGGGTCCCTTCACATCATACCAATAATGTTTTTCACAAGCAGATATTATGAACTTGACTGGTTTAACCATCGTTCCGAAGATACAACAGCGTTTAGTGCCATTTATTATATATGTGTCTGCGTTTTCTATGTATGGATAGCAAAACTCCATTGGAAGTATACATGGTTGAAATATTTACTAACCTTCCTTTTAATGCTCCTCGTCACAGTAGTCCTGAAAAAAACCGGAATTCTCCACAGCCTAGTCTGGTGGGATCCTTGGTATTATCTTTTGCTGCCAGTTGGATTATTAAAAATCACCATTATCCTAAGCAATCGGTTAACCATTGGTCCACCAAAAAAAGCCTGATCCCTTAATAAAGGATCAGGCTTTTTCCGTTGGTTACTGTCCACCTCAGGCGGAAAGTGTCCACGGGTGGTGACAGGCACCAGTTATCTCCACATTCCCAGTATTAACCCCATGATGGTGAAGGTGATTATATGATAGCCGGCGTTGATTAGGTATAGTTTTAGGGATTTTCTTTCGAATAGGTAGGTGATTCCCATTGCGGTTGCTACCCAGAAAAGTCCTGCCATTAGTCCGGCTGTTGCACCGAAGATAGCATCTCTTTCTGGACCAAGGAACATGACGAGCACAAAGGATATGATAAGAGATAGTATAAATGATCCCCCAAATATCATAGCCATATTGCTATTCTTTAATTTTTCTTCAGCATAGCCGTTTTCTTCCATCCAAGGCTTGGCGAATAATACGGAATACCAAAGACCTCCAATGACAAAAGCAGATAATGCTGCTACTAAAACTGCTAAATAATTAATAGATTGTATTGCTTGTTGAAAATCCACTTGCTTCCCCACCCCGATTATTGTTATCATACAATCAATTATAGGCAGGAAATTTCTACCTAATCAAGGTATACAAGCATTCTTACTGATTTAGTGGAATTCGAATCGTAAATTCTGTTCCTTTTCCTATTTCACTCGAAATGTTAATGGTCCCTTCATGTGTTTCAACGATCCATTTGGCTATGGAGAGTCCTAATCCATGTCCTCCCATTTGCCGTGTTCGGGATTTGTCTACTCGATAGAAACGCTCAAATATTTGATTGTGATCCTCTTTCTTTATTCCTATCCCCGTATCTTTAACCTTCATACAAAGAACATTGCCTTCCCTCGACAGTGTGAGCCATACCTCTCCATTGGTTGGTGTGTATTTAATAGCGTTGTCTAAAAGTATATATAGCAGTTGAGATAATCTTTGCGAGTCTCCGATTGCAAAAAGAGAAGCAGGAGCATCTAAATGGAGCCTAATTTGCTTTGAGTCTGCCAATGGTTGGACAGATTCCATTGCCTTCTCAGCATGAGGAAGAAAGTCAAACGTCTCCGTTCTTCGTTCAATGATCGTTGAATCCGAGCGTGCTAGCGTTAACAAGTCACTTACCAAGTTTGTCATCCGTTTCACTTCCTGCCTCATATTGGAAAGCAGTTTACCGGCAAATTCCTCTTTTTTCGTATCAATCGTCATATCAATCGCATCTAGAGACGATAACAGTACGCTTAAAGGCGTTCGCAATTCATGCGATGCATCAGCGACAAACTCTCGCTGCCTAGCAAAAGCCCTGCTAATCGGAATCATCGCTTTTTTGGACATAGTTGCGCTAATGAATAGTGCCACACCTACAAACACAATGCCAATTACTATTAGGATGATCAATAGCCAGTGGAAAAGCTGATAGGCAAAGGAAACGTCCTTACCAATAAATAATCTGCCTACAAAACGCCCATTATCGTATATTGACTGGCTGGCAATCATTAAGGTGATATCTCTCTCAGGCTCACGCTGGAAAAATTCACCCGGTTTTCTCCTTCCCCTTTCCGTGCCTTCAACATGAAGTTTTTCCTTAAGAATCTCCCCATCATCCAAGCCGTTTCGATTCAAAATCCCCAACAAAGCAGATCGAATTCGCTGATCTGCTTCATTGCCCATAATCAATTCTCCATTTGAATTCACCACATAATAAAAAAGCTGATTCACTCCTGCAAACACTACCTCTTGATTTTGAATCCCGCGGAAATCACTTTTTTCATTTGTTGCTAGATATTCCTCGAGAAAACCTGCTTCTTGCTCTACTAAAGATTCAAGTTCAGCCTCCTGATTCCTCAGAATACTAAAATAAAGCACGGAATAAACAATCATAATAAAGAGGATGAGAAATAACATAAGCAATCCACTGTAAATACGGGTAAGCCTTCCTTGGGTACTTTTAAAAACATCCTTCTCACCAAGGTTTGTTACTAAACGGAAGAATGAAATCAGGTTAGTTTTCAAGCTTATAACCTACCCCTCTTACACTTTGAATCAACTCTTGTTTCCCTGCTTTATCTAACTTTTTTCGGATGAGTTTCACCGTTGCGTCAATCGTCTTAAGGGCAACATCAGAATCCAGCCCCCATATTCTTTCAAGAATAACTTCACGCGGGATTACTTGTCCCTTATTTTGGACTAATAAATCTAGTAGCTGATACTCCCTAGGACTTAACTGGATTTCCTCGCTCCCGAATCGAACAAAATGACCATTTCGATTCAGAACCAGATCGTGTAACTTGATTTCCTCTTCTAAAATAGGTGCATAATTACGTCGTGCAAGGGCTCGCAACCGTGCCTGCAATTCTCCAATTTCAAATGGCTTTACAAGATAATCATCGGCTCCGGAATCCAAACCCTCAATCCGGTCCTCCACTGTGTCCTTTGCCGTCAACATCAGAATGGCTCCTGGATACCCTTGTTTCCGTAACCTGCGGCAGACATCTACTCCATCTCCATTTGGCATCATCCAATCCAGGATTAAGACATCATAATGGGCATTGGAAGCGTAATAATACGCATCTTCTCCTTCCATCACCCACTCCAGCTTGTATCCACTTTTTGTTAGCATATATACAATTAATTCACCTAGCTGCGAATCATCTTCTGCTAATAAGATTTTCATGATTTCGAAACTCCTTTTAATCAGGTGATAAATTTCTCCATAATCTGGATGATCTCCAATAACTCAAATCTTATCATAGCCAGCTTTAAATTAAGAACTTTGATAAAAATAAAATAAGTTGCATAGAGTGATTGACCTAATAGGGCAATACCACAAATAACAGCCGGAATCCTCGCTATTTTTGCTAAAGCTCCCGATTTCTCCCCAGTCTTAAAACTTTGTCGTATTACTTGGATAGCATTTATGATAGCTTGAATAAGTATAAGTGAGGATAAAAAGATACTAATATGCATAATCGCTAATTCATTTCTGAAATACAGTGGTAAGGCTAACAGAATGACAAATGATAACGCCCATAAAACTCCAAAAGGATTGCGAATCCAAAGTAGAATAGAGATCACCAATAGACCGATAAAGAAATAAATAATGAAATGAAACTTATTAAAGGATAGTAAGTAAAATAACCCCATTGCTAGTAACAATGTACTCGTATACCCAATATAAACAATCATAACCTTCTGGATTTTTGAATGGACGATGCTTGTTGTCTCACCTGAGCCGTTTTTGTACAATTTTATTTTATTCGATTTTCCTTCTCTTGTAACAACAATGGCTAGGACATGAATAATCTTTTCTATTAGTGTATTACATAGGGAAAAATAAACTCTAAACATAGGCAGCCTGCTAATCGCTAATGCTGCCGCCAAATATAATAGTATGAGACTTGTCGTACTCACATTGAATTCTCCTTTTTCCATTTATATAAAGAAAAAGAAGCACCAATCCTACAAAGAGTGCTTCCTTTCTCTCGTTATCCTTACAGAGTTACTTTTTCACGCTTTAGTTTTTCAAGTTCCTTTTCGAGTTCTTCATCCCTTACATAGTTTTGAAAAGTTGCATCATGCTGCGCTAAAGGGCTGGAGAACTGACTGCCTGCTTGCACCTGTGCCTCCATTAACATAATTCTTTCTTCCGCACGTGCAACTCCTCTAGCAATGTTATCTGTTTGGAAGGAAACGGTCGCCTTTTGAATTTGCTTAATCGATTGAGCCACATTTGCCCGAGAAGCTAATAAAATCTTCTTATGCTGCAATTCATTATAGGTTTCCTTCAACTGATTCAATTTTTCTACTAAGATTTGAGTCTGTTCTTTAATCGCCTCAAATTGCTGCTGATAAAGGTTAAATTGCTTTTCATGAAGTAGTTTTTCCTGAACCGCTAATTTCGCGATTGTATCCTCCTCTTGTTCAATCGCTAGCTTAGCTTGACGAGTTCTTTTGGCTATCAACTCTTCGGTTTCTAGCAATAAAGCTGCTTGTTTTTTCTCAACAAGGTATTGTTGTGCTAATGCTTTTTGACCTTTCAGAATTTCCTGCTCCAATTCACGAGAATATTCATTTAACATTGCAATTGGATCTTCCATCCCATCTAATAATCCATTAATCTCAGCCTTCGTAATTGTTTTTACCCTTTTAAAAATACCCATTTCATTATTCTCCTTTTTTTGTTATATTTTTTTCCCACTTGTCTAACAAACTTGCATTATGATTGATGACTGGAATATGTGAACCTGTTACAGGTGTTTCAATGAACTGTTGCATCGCAGACTTTTTTGCTTTCTTTCTAATCCATCTCACGATTAGAACTAGGACAGCTAGTCCAATTATGAGAAATGCTAGAAGTCCAAGCCAAGAAAAGTCTCCGCCGTGATGAGGACCATTCATAAATTGGTGATGTCCCATACCACCATGATGACGTCTTCCTTCTGGACGAAAGCCATTAACGATCGCAACAGGTTTGCTATGAAGGCCTCCTAAAAGATGTAGGACAATGTTAATCCCGAGCACAACAGAAGTGACAACTACACCCCAGAAAATTGCTAGTTTTACTTTCGTATTCATACTATCTTTCCTCCTTTCGTTCTTGATAGTTTGAAGTTTATAGGACAACGGTGAAAACTCGGTGAAAGGAAGCATGTTAAAAAAAACTTTTTCATTTGTTCCACTCACGAATGAAAAAGAAGTTATTCTATTCTATTAACTATTAGATTATGATAGTGTTTGAATGGAAATTAAATTAACGGACTGAGAGGCTAATGCCTATGTGGAATAACAGAAATGTTTGGATTATTTTAACGGGAGAATTTATCGCTGGCCTTGGTTTATGGCTTGGGATTATTGGAAATTTAGAATTCATGCAGGAAAAGATACCTTCTGATTTCTTAAAATCACTGCTTATGGCTTCTGGACTTGTTGCGGGAATTGCAGTCGGTCCGTATGCAGGCAGAATTACAGATCAAAAGAGCAAGAAAACCGTTATGCTTTGGTCTGGATTATTACGTACAGTCAGTGTCATTTTCATGCTTATCGCAATAGCAACTGGTTCGGTTTGGTGGATGCTTGTCTTTTTTGTTTCGATTCAGATTTCTGCTGCCTTCTACTTTCCGGCTCTTCAAGCAGCGATTCCTCTTATAGTTAAAGATAAGGATTTGCTACAACTCAATGGAGTGCACATGAATGTATCTACCCTTTCACGGATTATCGGTACCGCTGTTGCAGGGATACTCTTGGTACTCCTTCCTTTATCCATGCTCTATATTGGCTCGCTTGTTGCCTACCTTGGATTACTTATTCTAACTTGGTTCCTCAATTTTGAGGAAAATTCGGAGAGATCGTCTTCTAAGAAAGGTACCCTTGGAAAAACTAGTTTTAAAGATGTATTGCCAGTAATCAAGGGGCTGCCGATTGTTTTTATGACCCTATTAATGACCCTTGTTCCCCTTTTGTTTCTCGGCGGTTTCAATCTATTAGTCATTAATATTAGTGAATTACAAGATAGTTCCGCAATAAAAGGATATATTTACGCTGCAGAAGGAGTTTCCTTTATGATAGGAGCCTTTTTTATTAAAAAAATCAGCGACAATTTCACACCTTACAAGATTTTATTTGGCAGCTCGCTCCTAGTTGGTTTATCCCAAATTATGCTTTATTTTGCGGATGTATTTGTCGTAACCATAGCTGCATTTCTTGTATTTGGTTTTTCTGTTGGCTGCTTTTTTCCAACGGCATCGACGATTTTTCAAACAAAAGTGCCAAAGGATTTTCACGGAAGATTTTTCTCTTTCCGCAACATGCTTGATCGGATTGGATTTCAAGTCGTTCTGCTTTTGACTGGATTCCTCCTAGATTTTATTGGTCTGCAGTTAATGTGTGTCCTTTATGGGGTACTTGGCATTGTGACCACTTTTGTTTTTTATGTAAAAAACAAACAAATGCTTACCGCTAATCAGGAGAATTAACAAGGGCACCATCCATATTTGGATGATGCCTTTTTTTTAATGGAAGTTTTTCAAAATAGCCTTTCTGAATCCTTGGTAACTATCGATTGCTGCGAATAAAAGGAACGTAAATATGGCTCCCCCGTAAATCCAAGTGTCAATATCACCAGTAATACTGAATAAGTCAGTCATATACGTAACAAACGCTGGATTAAACAACTGATTGTTACTGATGATGACGATAAATACAATCGAAGATACACCATGCATAACCATGTTAAGTGCTGCAACTTTCTTATTCCATTGGCCTTTAAGCAATTTATAGGATGCTACAGCCATCTCCAAACCAATTACAATGACCACCAATGGCCAGTAAGACAACAGAACCTCTTGATTAAAAGTTGGCATTACAAACTCGAGACCATTGCTACCCTTTTCATAGACTCCTAGAAGACTAGCGGCATTGAAATAAACACTTGCCCAGATAGCAGTCCAAAGCAAGCCAAGAAACACTTCCACCTTTGATATAGCCTTCTCCTTTGGAATGTAAGGAAGATTATTTAAGTCATCTGGCGTCCACTCTTTAAAACATGGTGTTAATGGAGTTTGACTATTCTTATGGTCTGTTCGTTCGATTATAGCAAACACAACTGTTAACCAGAAAAACACTTGAATACCAGTGCTCACGATTCCCCAAATTCCCAAACCTATTGAGTCTAATAGTACATTTAAAATGGCTTGCTCTCCAGAATAGGAAATAATTGTATTTGCTATCATTGAAATCAGGGAAATTACTGCGGCTATGGGGAGAATTAATTTTAAAAGATTGAGATAGATATCAAAGTAACGAGGACCAATTAAATGCATGGGGCGATCTAGGTATCCGCTGGCCAGGATAGCAGGATTCCCCATTTTTTCAAGGACAGACTTAACCTCTTCCTCCGTGTAATCATCTGGAAGCATATCCCCGATTGTCGAGCGCAGTTCGAGTGCAATATCCTCTCTATTTTTTTCAGGGAGCCTGCGAGTAACCTCTTGAATATAAAGGTCAATCATTCTCATCCATTTTCATCTCCTTTTATTAGTTGGGAAAGTTCCTGAGAAGTCTTTTCCCATTCTTTCTTTAATTGTTGGTAGATTTCTATTCCATATGGTGTTAATACATAATACCTGCGTGGTCTGCTTTCCGTTGTATCCCAGTTGCTTGTAACTAACTCTTGCTTTTCCAGTCGGCGAAGCAAAGGATATAGTGTACTCTGCTCGATCGTGATCCCACACTGCTCTAATCGTTGGACAAGAGAATATCCATATTGCTGAGTTCGCAACTGGCTTAACACTGCTAATGTCAATGTCCCTCTCCTTAGTTCTGTCGTTAAAGAGTTTAATAAGGTACTCATCCATTCACCTCCGTTGTCGTTTTTGCTGTACGTCATACACTATGCTCTATACTATGCATCATACACCATTGTTGTTCGCATAACATTTAACAATCGATATTAATTTTTTATTGCAGTATTACAAGGAATATTTTTTAGGAAGGTGAATATAAACAGTATTGAATGTTCATTTGAGGAGTGGTTGACCATGAGTGTAGATGTAGTCGAGAATTTAACTGAAACAAGGAATAGGTTGTTACAGGAGATTTCTGGCTTAAGCGATGAACAGCTGAATAGAAAGCCTGACCAGGGTACATGGAGTATTGCTCAGGTGTGTCATCATTTGTACTTATCCGAAAGTGTCTTTACACAAGCAATCATTTACGGATTGAATAAAAGCAACGAAAGAAAGGCAGAACGACAGCCTGTTCAACTGGCAGTTGACCGTACCCAGAAGGCAAACGCACCCGATATCGTTGTGCCTGGTAATGACCCCTTGGATTCTCAGCAGATTAAAGAACTCTTAAATAATTCAAGAAACCAATTTTTTGAGTTTTACAATCATCTTGAAGACAAGTCCATCCTAGCCGAAAAATCCACCAAGCATCCACTCTTTGGTTACACACCTTTAGACCAATGGGTTGATTTGATCTATCTCCATGAAGAGCGGCATATTGAGCAAATCAAGGAAATTAAATCTTTGCTATAAAAATAATGGTGCCTGTCACCAATAATTGGTAACAGGCACCGTAAAGTTAATTCCTTTTCTTCTTTAAGCTCTTAGCAGCGTTTCCGCAAGTATTCGTGCCCCAACGTCAAGGGCAGATTGGTTAAAAGTCATTTTAGGATGATGTAATCCCGGCTGAAGATTTGCCCCCACACCAATCATCGTCGCTTTTAAGTTTGGATTCTTAATAGTGTAAAAATGAAAATCATCACTGCCAGACGTAATGACAGGCGGTGCAAGTGCCTCAGGGCCAGCAATATTCAGAATCGCTTCTTCTGCTATTGCTTCTGCATCTTCAGAAACTTCAGCACCTGGAGTAAAATCACTCCATTTCCACTCAATATTTACACCGTAAAGATCCTTTAGGCTGTTCATACCGTGATCAATTTGGTCCTTAAGTTTTTCTAAAACTTCATTTTTCTGCGCCCGGACATCGATTGCAAATTCCGCAGAACCCGGGATAATGTTTAAGCTCTCACCGCCAGCAATAACTTTTGTAAGTTTCGCCGAATAGGCTTCAAACGGTGATAGATAAATAGACTTGATGAACTGGTGCAGCCCAACAATCACGTCCAGCGCATTCTTGCCCTGGTGCGGCCTGGCGCCGTGCGCGTCTTCACCAAGTACTTTTCCTTCTAGAAAGATAGCTGCTCCGTGATGAATGGAGGCTGAAACTCGTCCCATAGGAAGCTCTTCTATCGGACGAAGGTGAATCCCGAATAAGTGGCTCACATTATCAATGGCCCCCTTTTCTATCATCGCAAGTGAACCGTTTCCTTTTTCCTCCGCCGGCTGGAAAATAAAACGCAGCCTTTTCGTGAGACGCTGATCCTTCAAGTAAAGTAATGCTCCAAGTACCATAGAGATAATTGCATCATGACCACAAGAGTGGTTCCCCTGCCAGACTCCATCCACCTCTTGCCATAAAGCATCCATTTCCGCTCGAACACCGATAACTTCGTCCCCATCCCCTATTTCTGCGATAAGCCCAGTGACATCAGAAAAAGTACGGTATGTAACACCAAAATTATCTAAAATATTTGCAATCGTTTGGGTCGTTCGAAACTCCTTCCAACTAACCTCCGGATTAGCATGGAAATCCTCAAACCAATTCAGAATCTGTTTTTCAAAATCTGCAATCAATTACAACACCCCTATCCCCAAAAAACTAATATACAAATAGTACAACAACAAAGCCTGTCCTTACAATTAATTTTAGTAGATAGTAGTACTGACATTATTCTTCACAATCATTTACAAAAAATTAACCTCCGTTCTTACTGAACACAGAAAACCTTATTAGATCGTGTTTCACTCGTTGTGGACAACTTTGTGTGCTGCCTGTCCCTTTTCATCTGCACAAGAATAATTTTTATTCCATAAAATAATATTAAGAATTGTAAGAGTAATTATTAAAGAAAGGAAAGATGTGGTGTATTAAATGAAAAATTATCAGGTTTTTGATTATTCATTTCAAAATCTTCGCGAAAAAAGCATGTCGTTTGAACAGGTTTTCGAACACATTGTCAAATTCATGAATTTAGCACCCAGTGGAAATTATCGGTTAATGGTTGGAACGGATTCGCAGGTTCATAAACGACATACCATTTTTATTACGGGAATTGTCATTCAAAATCAGGGTAAAGGCGCTTGGGCGTGCATTAGGAAGATTATCATCCCAAGAAAAATGACACACCTGCATGAGAGGATTTCTTTTGAGCTCTCATTAACAGAGGACATTGTTGCTTTATTTACGGAGGAAAGAAAGACTCGCTTGATCAATATCGTCCTTCCCTTTGTCTATCAAGGGGCAACGTTCACCATGGAAGGTCATATTGATATCGGAGCCGGTAAACGCAACAAAACGAGAGAGTTTGTAAAAGAAATGGTCGCTCGTATGGAATCCATGGGAGTCGAGCCAAAGATTAAACCAAATGCCTTCGTTGCATCAAGCTATGCCAACCGATACACAAAATAGGGACCTGAGCCATGTTGCGTTCACTATAAACGCACCAGGGCTCAGGTCTTTACTTTTTTTTAGCGAGGACAAGCGGGAATCCCCTTCAAACTATACAAAGTCTTAACACTCTTTTAACACCAGGTTAAGAAAAGATTCTAATTTTTCAGATAAGATTAAACAAACGATATTATTTGGAGGGTTATAATGAGGATTACAGTTGCAGGGGCAGGAAACGTTGGATTGGTTACAGCCGTTTGTTTGGCTGAAACAGGGCATCATGTAACCTGTTTAGATACTCACAAAGAAAAAATAGAAATGCTAGAACAAGGACACAGTCCCTTCTATGAACCCGGGCTGGAACCTTTATTAGAAAAGAATCTCGCCAACGGGAATCTCTGTTTTACAGCAAACCCAAATCACGCCTATTCTGAGGCTGAAATCATTGTTATTGCAGTTGGAACTCCTGAAAAAAGAGATGGTTCGATAGACTTATCTTATGTTTACGCAGCTGCTTACCACATTGCTAACACGATAAAAAATGATGTTATAGTCTGTATTAAAAGCACTGTACCCGCCGGAACAAACGATATTATCAAGCAAATTTTCTATCATAGCAAGCCACGTCACCTCAAAATTGATGTTGTATCGAATCCGGAATTCCTACGCGAAGGTTCGGCGATAATGGATTTCTTTTTAGGCGATCGGATCGTAATTGGCACCGATAGCCCTGAAGCAGCATCGATTATGGAACAGCTCTACCTTCCATTAAAGATTCCGATACTATTCACTGATATTCGGAGCGCTGAAATGATTAAATATGCCTCCAACGCCTTTCTTGCAACAAAAATAAGTTTTATTAATGAGATTGCCAATCTTTGTGAAAAGGTTGGCGCAAATATTGAGGAAGTCTCTTATGGGATGGGAATGGATAAACGAATTGGAACTTCTTATCTTCAGGCTGGAATTGGCTATGGAGGTTCATGCTTTCCAAAGGACACAAAGGCACTCGTTCAATTGGCAGGAAATGTCCACCATCCCTTTGAACTGCTTGAGTCCGTCATTAGGGTAAATCAGCGTCAGCACTCCCTTTTAGTGGCGAAGGCAAAAGAAATAGCTGGATCATTAAAGGGGAAAAAAGCTGCCGTGCTTGGGCTTGCTTTTAAACCAGAAACGGATGATATCCGGGAAGCTGTCTCCTTAACTATTATTAAAGAATTACTTGAAGAAGGTTCAATCATCATGGCATATGACCCGATTGCGGTACCAAAAGCAGAGAAGCTACTAGGTAAATCAATTGAATACACAACCAATATTCGTGAAGCGCTTAAAGGTGCTGACTTTGCTGTCATTGCAACTGAGTGGGACCAAATAAAGCATCTTCCATTGAATACTTACGTTGACTATATGAAGGAACCGATTGTTTTGGATGGCCGAAATTGCTATTCCCTTAAGGATATTCAGCGATACTCGATTACCTACGTCTCAATTGGGAGACCGAGTATTGAAAATGTAGAGCGTGCCCAACAACATTAAATAAAGGGAGACACAGTCATGATGAGAAAAATCCAATCCTTATATCAATTTGAATGCAGAGTTTTTCTAGAGATTAATAGCCATTTTGATAAAAGGATTATGAATCTGTTTTTCCGCACGATTACTCAAATTGGCGGTGCTCTCTTTATCAGTGCTACAACACTATTACTCATCCTCTTTACATCAAATCAAACCAGACTTACAGCCATTTCAAGTGCTGCTGCCTTGGCTCTAAGTCATATACCTGTTCAACTGGCTAAAAAGCTTTTCCCGCGAAAAAGACCCTATCTACAAATTGAAACAACTAAAATCTTACCAAATCCTTTGAAAGATCATTCTTTTCCATCTGGCCATACAACAGCTGTTTTCTCAGTTATTGTTCCATTTTTGCTTCAAACACCCTCTTTGGCTGCCGTTCTCATTCCTTTAGGGCTTAGCGTAGGCATTTCGAGAATCTATCTAGGTCTTCATTATCCTTCAGATGTTATTGCAGGAGGAATTCTTGGTGGAAGTTTCGGCAGTCTCTGTTTTTATTTCTTATCCTAGAAATGGTTCGTACTTCACCCAACAGGAGGGATTATTTTGAAAATTGCTTTTTTCACAGATACCTTTTATCCAGAAGTAAACGGAGTTGCCAATACACTTAAAAGATTTACTCATTATCTTGAAAATCAACCTATTTCCTACAAAGTTTTTGCACCTGTTTCCGTATCAACCGAATATGTTTCTGATCATATTCACCGATTTAAAAGCCTTTCCTTTTTTCTTTATCCTGAATGTAGATTCGCTATTCCCAACATCTTGCAGCTTAAGTCTGAAATGGAGCAATTCTCTCCAGATTTGATTCATGTTGCCACGCCATTCACAATGGGTCTTTCTGGTGTTTATTTTGCAAAAAAATTTAATATTCCCCTCGTCGGCTCCTATCATACCGATTTCAATAATTATTTACAGTACTATGACCTTCAATTCTTAGCTAAACCTCTTTGGAGATATATGAAATGGTTTCATCGCTCACTTGAAAAACTCTTTGTGCCTTCAATTGACAGTTTTGAAAAACTAAATAGCCAAGGTTTCAAAAACTTAGAAATCTGGCCTAGAGGTGTAGATTGCCAAACCTATCACCCTAATTATGAAAATGTAATGACTCGCAATCGTTATTCCATTTTTGAAAAGTTTATCCTAACTTATGTTGGCAGACTGGCACCGGAAAAGGATCTAAAAACGCTGATGAAAATCGCTGACTCACTCCCTCCTGAAATAAATGAACAAGTACATTGGCTGATTGCAGGCGATGGTCCACTGCTTGCGGAACTTCAAAGGGCAGCCCTCCCAAATATGACCTTTACAGGCTACTTGAAAGGTGTTGAACTGGCAGAAATCTATTCAGCGACAGACCTATTTATCTTTCCATCTCCAACTGAAACGTTTGGTAATGTTGTTCTTGAGGCTCTTGCAAGTGGGACACCCGTGATTGGTGCGAATGCAGGCGGTGTAAAAAATATTATTTCGAGCGGAACAAACGGTTATTTGTGTGAGCCAGGGAATGCGGAGGATTTCATTAACCATATTGTTCAATTGTTAGGCGATGACCTTTCCAGAGCGCAAATGGCGATAAATGCTCGGAAGTATGCACTTTCACAAAAATGGGACCAGATTTTTGAGGATGTCATTAACCAGTATTCAAGTGTGATAAATAAACCGGCAAAAAAAATTTATGCTTGAAGATTTACCTTAAAAATAAAAACCTGAGCCCTTTTTACGCGGGCTCAAGGTTTTTTACTTTTATCATGGAAGTTCAGGCTTTGTAAAAGTCGGAGGCTCTCCGCCCAGGGTTTTTAGAAAGGCTAATAGATCTGCCTTCTCCTGTTCAGTTAAACCAATAGGACTCATAAATTTTTGAATAAAAAAGCTCTTATTTGGATGGTCATCGCCGCCGCGGTCATAATAATCGATTACTTCTTCAAGAGTGGCTAGACTGCCATCGCGCATGTACGGTGCTGTATGTGTAATTCCATATAATCCAGGTGTGCGAATCCGTCCTAAATCCCCTACCTGTTTCGTTACCGCTTGTCGTCCTATGTCCGCAGTATTTAGTCCGATATTGTAAAAATTATTATCTGAGAGGTTTGGTCCATTGTGACAGGTCACACAAAAAGCTTTACCAGTAAACAGTCTCAAGCCACTAAGCTCTTGTTTCGTTAATGCTTCCTTGTCACCTTCAAGGAATCTGTCATAAGGGGTATCCTTGACAACGATTTGCCTTTGGAAGGCTGCTAGAGCTTTTGCGATGTTTTGTTCTGTAATCCCATCCTCGAAAGCTGCGTTGAAATGGTCCTGGTATCCTTTAATAGCCGAAAGTTCAACTATCAGTTCATCTAAAGGCTGATTCATCTCATCAGGATTTTGAATCGGACCTAGCGCTTGCTCCTCTAGAGATGCCGCACGGCCATCCCAGAAGTTGGTGGTGTAATAGCCAGCATTAATGACGGTTGGGCTATTCCTTGCCCCATTGCCGCCCGTATACTTATCAAAGGTTGGCTGATTATCGCCATATCCCATTCCCGGATCATGACAGGTTTGACAGCTTACTTCATTATTTCCAGAAAGTCGAGGATCGAAAAATAATATTTGTCCCAACTCAAGTACTTCTGGCTTCATTGGATTATCCTTAGGAATCGGTACATCCCCTATTGGGACTAGGGTTGTATGATTTTTAAGGCTAGTAAGAAGTTCCACTGGGGTAATTTCACTTGCCTGAACTTCGTCTTGCTCCTCTACAGGTAAATTAACGGGTGCCTTCACCTTCTCCTGCCCTCCACACGCAGACAAACCAATACATATCAATAAAGTAAAAACGGTGCCTTTCACTATTCTCATCTTATATAGTGCTCCTCTGGTTTTAATTATCTTATCACCATTATAAAATTGGCTTTATTAAAAAAGAGCACCCGAATGTGAAGAAATTAGCAAACGATACGGCGACAACAAAATACGGTGACAAAAATACGGTGACAGGCACCACCCGTGGACACATTCCACCTCAGGCGGACAGTTGGCGGTTAAACTGGTAAGTGAACCGGCTCGGTGACAGGCACGCTCATTTCAGAATGTCGAAGATGATTTTTGCGTGGTCTGTGTTGTCGATTTGTCCTTTGAAGCGCTCGCTTCCTGGTCCGAAGGCATAGACGTTTACGTCTTCTCCGGTGTGACCACGAGTTGTCCAGCCTGTTAGGGTTCGCAGGTTAATGACCTCTTCGATGGTATTGTCGATGTTTTTTACATTTTGTGTTCTTGCTGCTCTTTCAACTAAATTTATTTCGTCTTTTGTTAAAGGAAGATCGATATATTTCGTTAAGGTTTCTTTAACACCTGCTCCATTAACTATTTTCGCAGCCATATAATTAGGAGTTCGCTTCACTGCTTTGATAACAGAACTAAACCAATTATATTGCCCCTGCGCGCCAATCGTGAAGCCTCCTGTTGAATGGTCGGCTGTTGCAATGACTAATGTATGTCCGTCCTTTTTGGCAAAGTCGACAGCGACCTTATATGCTTTCTCGAAGTCTTCCATTTCACTCATTACACCTACGATATCATTGTCATGCGCTGCCCAGTCGATCTGACTACCTTCAACCATAAGAAAAAAGCCGGTATTGTACTTATTAAGTCTTTCAATGGCTGAAGTTGTCATGTCTGCAAGGGATGGAACATTACTTGGACGATCAATCATTTTCGGCAATCCGCGTTTTGCAAATAGCCCTACCACCTGAGCACTTTCGTCGTTTTTCAACTCGTTTAAAGATGTTACATAGCTATAGCCGTCTTTCTGAAACTCCTTCACTAGGTTTCTATCTTTACGGATAAACCAGTCAGAACCCCCACCGAGTAATACATCTATCTTATGCCTTCCATTTACTAAATCTTGAAAATAATCATCCGCAATTGCGCTCATGCTTTTTCGCTGGGAAACATGAGCACCAAATGCAGCAGGGGTACCATGGGTAATTTGGGCTGTAGCAACGAGACCTGTTCCTTTCCCTTTTTCCTTAGCTCTTTCAAGAACAGATTTCAATTTCGAATGATCATTCCCAATCCCAATCGCTCCATTATAAGTTTTCACACCAGTTGCCATTGCGGTTGCCGAAGCAGCTGAATCTGTTACATTATGCCTTGGATCATTGGGATATGTTGTCTGTTGACCAACAAGGTAAGGTCCAAACTCAGTTGATTCTAGTTCTAAAGTGGCTGGATCATCTTTAAAATAACGGTAACCGGATGTGAATGAAACACCCATGCCATCACCAATTAGAAAAATAATATTCTTAATATCTCGATTTTCTTCATTAACAGTAGCTTCACATGTTCCCATAGAACTAGTTAACGTACTAGATAAAACCATAGCAATAGTAAATATCCACTTAGCCAGAACCTTCATATGCCAATTTCCTCCAGATGTCGTAAATGGTACTTATTATGGTTAGATAATCATAAATTTATCCATTTCCAAAATCCATATCTAAATCTTTTAAAAAATCAAAAAAGTATATTCTATCTAGGAAAAAATTGTTATATGATGGATTTGTTCTCTTTTCTTATTTTTCGAGGAGGTTTTTATGGACAGAGACATAATACTAGAACTTTTTAACCAGCATTTAAGGATTGGAATAATAGAGCCGGATTCTCGGAGAGAGAGGACCGATTCTGTCATCAGGAAGGTTTCTTTATCGGATGAACCGGGGTTTATTTCCTACTCGGAAATGGATGAAACTAATGCCGATACTGTCATAGAAGAACAATTTGCTTATTATAAAAACTTAAAGCAACAATTCGAGTGGAAGGTTTTTGATTACGATCAACCTTCAGATTTAAAGGAAAGGTTGCGAAAAAAGGGGTTCTCACTTGAAGAATCAGAGGCACTTATGATTTCTGACTTAACGGAGACTAGTCAACTGCTTGATACTAATGTCCTTCCTGAGGTAAAAAGACTTACGACTGAACAGGAAATCTGGGACATTATTAAACTAGAAGAAGAAGTTTGGAATGATAATTATCAAGACTTAGGTCAGCGTCTTGTTCGGGATCTTAATGACACTTCCGCTCACCTTTCCCTCTACGGAGCCTATGTTGATGGAAAAATAGTCAGTGCTGCCTGGATGTACTTTCATGAGGGCACACCATTTGCCAGCCTTTGGGGAGGCTCAACCTTGGCAGATTACCGCAAAAGAGGGTATTACAGTTCACTTCTGGCGATTCGGGCACGTGAAGCTTCAGCAAGCGGTTTTCCGTTACTTATCGTCGATGCCAGTTCTATGAGCAAGCCCATTCTTGAAAAGCATGGATTCTTTTGCTATGGTTATTCTACACCTTGTATGTCACCAAAGTTTGTATAGAAGATCCCCAGGAACTTGATTCCTAGGGATTTTTTTACCGATTAAATAGGGTAAAATCCAAAATGGACGGATTAGCCTTAAGTCTGCGGATATCATCGGGGACGGTCACTTTGGTTCTTTTTAAACGGTCAATCGTTGCCAATACAGCCTCAGCGGAAACCACCTGCTCATTCCGTTGGTTGATAACCGTTTGCTTGAGTGTATAGCTAGTATTCCCCAACCGTTCTAAACATGTTCGAATCTTTAACCTGTCTTTTGGGAAAATCTCTTTCTTAAAATCTGCATTAATATGTACTAAAACGGATTCTACACCTGCCAAAATACTATATTTGTACCATTCTGACCGTGCGTCATCTAAATATTCATATAGTTTTACATTACTAACATGATAAAAATCCGATTCAGCTATAATCTCCCTTTCTGTATAAGCCATGCAACCATCTCCTCCACTTCCTTATATGATATATGTATTTCGCTGAATGCTTTTGGATTACCTGCAAAAGTAAAAGCCTGATCCATATCAGGACCAGGCTTTGCTTATTATTTTCCTTCAAATATTGCGTTAGAGATGAGTCTAAACAAGTAGTCGGTGTGGTCTCGGAATCCTGCTTCTAAACCTATTAGAGTGACGTCTTTACTTTCCTCTTTTACAATTACCGCTTGACCTTTGGCTGGCATATTATTTCTCCAATGCCCTGCTACAAAGAAGTCATCTGAGTTCGCCAAAGTAGCAGCGACCTCATCATTTCCAGTAACCGTATACCAAGCTGGGCGGTAAACAAATCCAATATCGTTCTGGTCATAACCTGCAGTTAATCCCGTCCCATCATAATTTACCTTCACAATACCGTTACTGTTCGATCCAGCGCTATTCACCACGTTGTCAGTCAGACCTAGTGTTCTGGTTGCTCTGGATGCACCAGCACCTATAGCAATGTATTTTCCTCCATTGTCAACAAAACTTGTTACATTGCTTTTAAAAGTTGAAAATTGATCAGCATTTTGGAAACCAAATTCTTTGTTTGCAGCATTTAGATTGGTAGAAATTAGACTTTCTGTCCCACTGTAAACAAATACATCAAATCCCTCTAAACCATTGTCTGCTACTTCAACAGGGGTCACTTCTGTAACATCAAATCCAAGTCTCTTCAAAGCAAGTTTTGTCCCGCTGTGAGACTGAACTTTCCCCATACCGCCATCCTTGAGAATGGCTACCTGCAAGCTTGTTACTTCACTTACATTCTCAGGCACTGCAGAAGCTGTTCCAATCTGCAACCCGGATTCCTTCACAGCAGCTGCTATTTTATTTGCAGCAGCACTTGTATAAAAGTTACCCTCTTCATCACGCGAAATAGCTACTCCTTGGTTAAGTAAGGAATTCACTAATTCGATTGCCTTTACTGAACTATTAGGAATCAAGTATGGGCCTTTACCTGTAACAGCACCTTGAACGGTCACTTGATTTATCTTTTTAGCTGTAACGTCTACAGCACTGTACGTCTCTACAGCTTCAAAGCCCCAAAGTTCCGGCAAACTCCATGCGGAAATATCATACATAGCTGGTGTATCGTTTGAAATGTCTTCCCCATTCCATAGCATGGTGTTGGCTAACCCTGCCTTGGCTTGGTCCATCTGAACAAGATACGTTCCCTTTGGATATGTTTTGCCATCAACAGTAAATGCCTTGGCAGCTTCTGTCACCTCAATATCATTCTTAAGTAAATGGTTGACAGCCTTGTTTGTTACCGTAGGGTCCTTTTCATCAACTGGCAAAATATATGCATTCGGGAAGAATCCTTCTTCATGGAAAGGATGATCAAAATTAATGCCGCGTTTAAACATTTCAATTTGGTCTTTAATCATTGCCTGCTTGTTTTCTGTGGCAAAATTCATGGCACCCATGATCGCGTTATACATCCAGCGTACCCCGTCCAAGTCATTTGTTGGTGCTTCTAACGTATGACCGTAAGCGCCATGGTACATCGCATACATCGGTGTGAAAATTGGGGGATAATCGTCCCAGCCAGCTGCATCATCACGCTGCGGTACGTAAACCCCCTCCATGCTTTGATACAAATTCCCTGTATAACTTTCCTTGTCTCCGATAATCTCTGCTTCCATTGCTTTTGCCTGATCTACTGCCCACTTATTATAAAGGTCATATTCATAATTAGGATTATGAGGAGGCGTACATGGTTCAATTAATCCTTGCAGGTTTGGCCCATAATTTTTCACATAGCCATGGGTATCAAGAAATACCATTGGATTCCATTCTTTTATCAATTCAACCGTTTCTTGGGTTTCAGGTTGGGATTGAGTGATAAAGTCACGATTCAAATCAACGCCTTCCCCATTAAAACGGGTAGCATCTACACGACCATCAGGATTTTGCACAACGTTAAATATAAGAATATTATTCTCTAAAATATTTTTAGTTTCTGCGTCATTCTGAGTCGCAAAGCGTTCGATTAACTGGATAACCGCATCACTTCCTACAAACTCGGTACCATGGATCGATCCATTAATCATAATCGGTACTTTAAAGTCTGGATTTTCAGCAATCCAATCCTGCGCCTTGCCAGGATTCTTAAACATTTGCTTTCTAAGCGACTGGAATTTTCCAAATTTCCCTTGTGTCGTTGGATCTGCAATCGTTACAACATAAAGAGGATGACCATCAGCAGATGTTCCGCGGACTTCCACTTTTACACGATTTGATTGTTTTTCAATAGCTGTCAATTTAGCCCCTATTTGAGAGAATTTCATAAAGTCATAGTTTTCACTATTAAACTTGCTGCCTTCCTGTTCTTCGACTACATTAACATTCGTCCATTTTGGACCCTCAGCAAATCCTGTTGAAAAGGGAACAGCTGTAAGTAAACTCACTGCTAGAAGACCTGCAATTTTTTTCTTCTTCATATAGAACCTCCATACCAGTATGTATTTTTATTAAACATTATGTATTTTTATAACGTAAAGTTATTTTAATATTGTATGTATTAAAATGCTATCCAACCTTTTTCCTGAAAAATAGTAAAAACATAGGATAAAAGTTATACTCCAAAAAAAAAGCATCCTGCCATTGAGGATGCTTACCACTTTATAAATTCATTTTTCCCACTGAACTATTTTCAACTACCACATTTCCTCGTGATTTCTTTAATACCTCGACTCCAAACCACATGAAGGGAATACCCCAGGCAAGAACAGAATAATCACCAATCACTGGAATAAAATTGAGAATCGGTGCAAGTAAAATCAAAATAGCAGGTACTTTAGAAAATACCTTAGTCTTTAACACCGCAATCCCAAGTAAGATCATCGAAAGCATAACGGAGAGCATCATCAATGGACTTGCAATTAGAATTGGTAATGGCGGCATATCCATTTGCAATACTTTCGGATCATAGACCGCAAATACTAAACTTGCAAACACCATTCCCATCAAAATAAAGCTTCCAAAGGCATATAGGATGAACGCTGTGAATCCCAATTTTCCAAATTCCTTATGAGCCGAAAAATACAATCCAAAAATACCTAAGCCCATAAATAACGTCCCAAGGACTCCTGCTGTTAATTCTTGCGTACTATTCATCCCCCATACTAATGCCAGAGGGCACATCAGTGCACGGAAAAAACCTCCAATGATACTAAATATGGCTAACAAACGAATCACCTTGTTTAAATTCATGTCTATCAACTTCCTTTCGTTTTATTAACCTAACTTTATCAATCCCGGTGTCCCGGCGTCTTGTGACCGCCGTCCCGAGTCAACCGGGAAGTTTTTTTATAAAAAAAGAACCCTAAAAAGGGCTCTGAACCTAATTTATTCACTTTCTTTCCCTAACCCAGCTTCTCTTGCCATAATAATCGCATGGGCACGATCGCTGGCATGTAATTTACTTAAGATATTGGAAACATGATTTCGAACTGTTTTTTGGTTTAAGCCTAATACGCTGGCAATGTCAGCATTATTTTCTCCTTTAGCAATATGGTCTAACACTTCTCGCTCTCTTTCCGTTAATTGTGGAAAAACATCTACCTGAGTTTGCTTTGATTTAGCTTCAAAATAGTACATCATTCTTCTTGCAATCGACGGACTAAATATTGCTTCACCATCCCCCACTGCTTGAATCGCTCGAATGATTTCATTCCTATTTGCCTCTTTTAAAAGATACCCCCTTGCTCCCGCCCTCATCGCAGCAAACACAGAACTGTCATCATCGTACATGGTTAATACAAGAATTCCAGTATCAGGGCGTTTCTGGATAATCTGTTTCGTGGCTTCAATTCCACTCATTTTTGGCAAGTTAAGGTCCATGAGAATAATGTTTGGATTCAACTGATCCGCCAATTGAACCGCTTCTTCACCCGTTCCCGCTTCCCCCACTACCTCAACATCCTCCACACTTTCCAGCATTCTAGCTAATCCATCCCGAAACATCGGATGATCTTCTACTAGTAAAACTCGCATTCTTTTAATCTCCTTCCATCCACAACGGCAATCTTGCTTCTATCATCAAACCTTTATCATGACCATTTTTGATTAAAAATTGCCCATCGACCTCCACCGCACGTTCTCTCATTGAATGGAGACCAATCCCATTTTTCCGATTGGTTGGAAGACCTACGCCATCATCTATTATCCTGATCATTACGTGTGAATCCTCTAACCCAAGAGTAACTTTACAAGTAGACCCCTTTGAGTGCTTACCAGCATTCGTGACTGCTTCCTGGACAATCCGATAGGCAGCAACTTCAATCGCTGCATGAAGAGGAAAGTCAATTTCAGATGCTTCCAGCGAAACCTTTAGCGAACTGCCATCATATTGTCGGCAAAGTTCATCTAATGCAAAAATTAACCCTAATTCATCTAATGCAGGTGGGCGTAAATTGTAGACCAATTGCCGAATCCCAGCGATTGCAGAGCGAAGATCTTCCTGTAACTCAATCAATCTATTTTTCAGCACTATATCTACATCATTTTGATAAACTAAAGTATCCATTTTTAATGAAATACTAGCAAGACTAGCACCTAACCCATCATGTAAATCACGACGCAGCCTTCTTCTTTCTTCTTCTCTAAAACTAACAAGTTTGATTCTTGAGCGTTTCAACTCACTTAAAATTCTTACCGTTTGTACTGCCATCGTCACCTGCCTAAGTAGATCGGTTAATAAATAGACTTTGTCAGGGGGCATTGTCTCTTGTAAGGAACGAGCACCAACAAGAAGGATACCAATTCTTTCCCCGTTTAGGGTTAAGGGGAATTCCGACCTTACCTGAACTTCTTCACCAAACGTCGCATAACGCTCAAATTGTCCTTCCATCTCGATATCAATTGCAGCAAATGGAAGCTTAAGTGCCTTTGCTACTTCTTCCACCACCGTAAGAAGGACAGAAGAATTTGTCATCGTTAACTCTAACCGTTGTGTGAGTGAGGATAAAATTTTATAAGGGTCCTCACGATCTCCGTAAACTAAGGTGTTAACGGAATGCTGTATTTTTGTACGTAAGGGTTGAAAAAAGATGGCCACAATCCCAGTTGCTAATAGAGAGATAAAAATATTATTTTGATCATTAAGTAAGAACCCTAGTGATCCGACAATGAGGACATATACTCCCATAACCATAAGGGTTACAAATGAATAAACGATTGTTCTGCTGAACACCACAGATAAATGCCGCTGCCGTTGTTCTAATATGGCAATCCCGATGGAAAAGGGCATAAATAAAAGGGCAAGATAATAAACAAACCACATAAATAGTTTTAAAAGGCCGTTCTCGCCAAAGATGGAAAAAGTTAATAGCGACAACACGGAGAGAATAAACCCGCTCAAACTGACTGCAAACCAGCGCATCTGTCTTTTCAGTTGCTTTGTTTGGGCATGACGATAACGGTGGATTTGTGAATAAATGGCCAGAGCATGTAGTGATAACCAAATTCCCGACCGGATAGGTATCGGCCATGTTGTTGGATCTATGAAGGAACCTGGTAGAAAATAAATACCTATATTCCCAACTAAACCAATAATCGCTGGGTATAACAGCCACTTTGGTCGAAATCGTCCATCCGGAAACAAAAAGAAAAAGAATAAATATAAATCACCTACAAAGCTCTCTACCTGAAAAATACTTTCTAAATGCGGGGCCTCAGAGATGATTGGGGTACTTATACTCATAACCGTTCCGGTGGCAATGAGCAGGATTGAGGTATACAAACAAATTCTGTCTCTCATGCCATATACATAAAGGAGGCAGCCCACTGAAAAGAAGGATAAAAATTGAATAAGCAAAAGGACAACGAGAATCCCACTATAGAATGACATTGACATCCCATAGGATAGTAGAGTTTGTGCTTCCTCAGCACTTAAAAGGAAAAGATCCTGGCACTCTTCACTGCTGCAAACTTTTAGGAACTTGTCATAGGCCTTCGTTTCCGAATAAATAAACAAGGCCACTGATATGACCGTTATATACCACCAAGCCCCATGTGAAAACAAATAAAACAACCCATCCAATCTCTTCTTCATGTCCCATCCTCATCCTTAATTCATTATCATTCATACATCAGCCAATTTAATACTATTTAGACAAATCCCTATAAATACCTTTTACGCACAATAAAAAAGTTCCTAAGAAAACTTCCCTAGGAACTTTTGACTCAAATTATTTAAGGCGGCAGTTTTTGCATACTTTGATGGTTTGGTTTGTTACTGTTTTATGTGGATACAACAGCTTTATTCTTGTCCTACCACACAAAAGACAAGTCCCGCGGCCTCTTGAAGGCAGATAATTTATCGTCTTTCCCCTGTTTCTCTTTGCCATATCATCCATCCCACTCCATAATTAATCTTGTCTCTTTATCTAATGATGGACTGGCACAAAGATTGTTAGGCATTTAATTGTTTTTATAACAAATTTGGTGAAACAAATTTGATGAAACAATTTTGGTGAAACAATTTCGGTGACAGGCACCGCTCGTGGACACTTTCCGTCTCAGGTGGACACTCACAACATTTTTTTATGATCATTTGCAATTTTGTTCATACATAGTGGACTTCCATTTGCTCATATAATGGTCGATGGAGGTGGGGTTATGGTTAAGCGCGTGTTGGCTGTGGTGGTTTTTAGTTGTTTGCTTGTTTTGGCTGGTTGCGGGGGGCCGGTTCAGGATGACATTTTGAATTATATAAATAAGGAATTGAATACTGCACAGGAACTGGAGGCTAAGTCTGTTTCGGCTTATGAAGGTGTTGCGGGGGCAAATTATGTGGATGACCCAACTATGCATGATGCCCTGGTTAATGAGGTCATACCAACCTATACTGAATTAATTGATGAACTAGAGGGCGCAAGTATTGAAAGTGAAGAATTGAAGGAAATCCATGAAATTTACCTTTCGGGGGCAAAACTTCAGCTAAGTGCCTTTGAAAAAATTAAGGAAGCTATTGAGAAACAAGATTCAAGTATGATTGAAGAGGCCAACCAATTATTAGAAGAAGGTCGTCTCCAAATCGAGGACTATAATAAAAAACTTGATGAACTAGCGAAAGAAAACAACGTTGAAATAGAGAAAGAATAACAAAAGAGGCTGACGCGATTAGATCATTAGTTGTAATCTAACGTGTCAGCCTCTCTCCATTAACTTTATCCTTTTACATAGTAAAGATCATGACTGGATTCAACGATATATTCAGGTTTCTCTGTCTTGGGCTTCGCCTTATGTCCGGCGATATGCTCTGGACTCTTCTCCCAATTTTTCCAATCCTCTTCAGATTCCCATTGAACCATAACCATAACTTCCTCTTCGCCGCGGCGAACTTTTTTAACCAAAATCTGTCTGCCAATGTATCCAGGGCGCTGAGCCAACAAACCACCACGGTTTGAAAAATTCTCGACCACCTGATCACTAAATCCCTCTTTGACTACAATTCTTCTAACTTGATAAAACATAAAATCCCTCCTATTAATAAAGCCAGATAAGGTGACAGGCACCGTAACCCGACTTCAACAACTTATAATGACGCTTCGATTTCTTCAGCCATAAGTTTTACAGATTGTAATCCGCCGCCACTTAAATACCATGCGTCTGGATCTAGGTAAATGATTTTATCTTCTTTAAAGGCTGTTGTCTTTTTAACAAGTTCGTTTTCGATTACTTTCTCTGCACCAGCCTCGCCGCCTACCGCTGTGTTACGGTCAATGACGAACAATACGTCTGAATTTGTCTCCATAATGTATTCCATGGTAATACTTTGACCATGCGTGGATACTTCGATTTTTTCATCCGCTGCTCCGAAACCAAACACATCATGGATGACACCAAAACGAGAACTTGGTCCATAAGCACTTACTTTTCCTTCATTTGCTAAAACAATTAATGCCTTTTTATCAAGATCAGAGGCTTTTTTATTTAATTCATCAACACTTGCTTTGATTTCTTCTACAGCATTTGCTACTTCATCTTTCTTATCGAAGATTTCACCAACAAGGTTCATATTCTTCTCAAAAGACTCCATGTATTTGGTATAGTCTAATTCTACATAAACTGTTGGAGCAATCTCTGCAAACTGCTCGTATAATTCAGCTTGACGTGTAGTAATAAAAATAACATCCGGCTGCATTGCATGAATCGCTTCAAAATCAGGCTCCTTTAAGCTTCCTACGTTTGTATATTTCTCACCTGCATATTTTTCTAAGTAGGAAGGAATGGCTGCTTGCGGAACTCCAGTTACTTCCACACCTAATTCATCCAATGTATCTAAAATCCCAAAGTCAAAAACAACAACTTTTTCTGGATTTTTATCGATTTCTACTTTTCCATACTTATGTTCAATGGTCATTTTTTCAGCAGCTGCCGTTTTAGCATCCGCTGGTTCTGCCTTACTCTCTTCCTTTGATCCGCATGCTGCTAATACTAAAATCATCGAAACCATTAAAACTAAAAAACTCCACTTTTTCATCCCAAATTCTCTCCTTTTATTATGAGTTAAAATATACACAAATTCTGCAGCCATCCATTTTCTGAATGGGAATATCCATATCGTAAATCTCTTTTAATGCGCTTGATTCGATAATTTCTTCCGTAGGTCCATCTTTTACGACCTTACCATCCTTCATCGCAACAATGCGGTCGGAATAAACAGACGCAAAGTTGATATCATGGAGCACGATGACCACTGTTTTTCCAAGTTCATCCACAAGGCGGCGCAAAATTTTCATAATTTGAACGGAATGCTTCATATCTAAATTGTTCAATGGTTCATCAAGCAAAATGTACTCTGTATCCTGTGCAATAACCATCGCGATAAAGGCGCGCTGCCTTTGACCACCTGATAACTCATCTAAAAAGTTATCCTGCATATCGGTGAGGTCCATATAGTCAAGCGACTGGTCGACTATCCGTTCATCATCTTCGGTTAAACGCCCCTTTGAATAGGGAAAGCGGCCGAAGGAGACCAGTTCCCGAATCGTTAGTCGGACGTTCATGTAGTTGGACTGTTTTAAAATCGACACCTTTTTGGCAAAGTCATTGGACTTCATCTTTTTCACATCAGATTTATCAATCAGCACTTCTCCTGTATCTGAATCTAGAAGACGGCTGACCATTGATAGTAAAGTCGATTTCCCTGCACCATTCGGACCGATAAAACTCGTAATCTTCCGCGGCTGAATATCAACAGTTACATCTTCAACAACCGACTTTTTACCATATAACTTTGATAAAGCTAGGACTTGTATCATGCAGCTTTCCTCTCCTTTAGCAGTAAATAAATGAAGTACACTCCACCGATAAAGTTAATAATGACACTTAACGTTGTTGAAAAAGTAAAGACTCTTTCAACTACCCATTGCCCGCCAACAAGGGCGATCACACTCATCAAGATGGCACCTGTTATCAAGGTAGTATGTTTGTACGTTTTGAAAAATTGATACGACAGATTGGCAACGATTAATCCGAAAAAGGTAATCGGTCCTACTAATGCCGTTGAAATCGAAATGAAAACTGCCACAATTATAAGCATTTGCTTAACAATCGAATCGTAGGGAACTCCTAAATTAATCGCTGTATCACGGCCTAATGATAGGACGTCTAAATACTTTAAAAAACGCCATGCATATATCATCACAAGCAAGACGATGACAATCGCCAGCCAGACTAAGTCTGAATTGATATTATTAAAACTCGCAAACATGCGGTCTTGAACAATCTGAAATTCATTTGGATCAATCAGTACTTGGAAAAAAGTAGAGATACTGGAGAAGAACGTTCCTACAATGATTCCAACTAGTAATAAAAAGTAGATTGGCTGGTTGCCCTTTTTAAATAAAAACTTGTATAAAAAGAGGGCAAATACAATCATTACAACCACTGAGAGTAAGAAATTTACCTGCTTATTGACGATAATCATATGACCGGAGCCTAAAAAGAAGATAATCAATGTTTGTAACAGCATGTAAAGTGAATCTAAACCCATAATGCTCGGTGTTAAGATTTTATTATGTGTAATGGTCTGGAACACAACCGTTGCATAGGCGATCGTGACACCTGTTAAGACCATTGCGAGAACTTTTATTGTCCGTTTTGGCAGAGCATATCCAAAGCTTCCGTTTAATTCATGAATCAAATAGATGGCACATACGCCTGCAGCGATCAATGCGAGTATTGCCAATTTTATTGAATTACGCATATGCCTTCCTCCGGAACAGTAAGTATAAGAAAATTCCACTTCCGATTACACCAACCATGAGACTGATCGAAATCTCATAGGGATAAATCAGTACTCTGCCCAAAATATCGCAAATCAGAAGGAAGATGGCTCCAAGGATTGCCGTATGTGGCAATGTTTTTTGCAAATGATCACCTTTAAAAATCGATATGATGTTCGGAATAATTAATCCTAAAAACGGGATTATTCCTACTGTTAAAACGACTGTGGTTGTAACCAGAGCAACTAGTACAAGCCCAATATTTACAACACGGCGATAAGCTAGCCCAAGGTTTTTTGAAAAATCCTCACCCATTCCAGCTACGGTAAAACGGTTAGCGTAGAAATAAGCAATAATTAGTATCGGAAGACTTATGTAAAGCAGTTCATATCTGCCCTTCATGATCATTGAAAAATCACCCTGCAGCCAAGCAGACATATTTTGAATAACGTCAGCCCGATAGGCAAAAAAGGTGGTCACGGAGGACAAGATATTCCCAAACATTAATCCAACAAGCGGTATAAAAATAGCATCTTTAAACTTTATACGATCTAAAATCTGCATAAACAAAAAGGTCCCTGCAAGTGCAAAGGTAAAGGCAACTGCCATTTTTTCAAGCATACTAGCATTTGCAAACAACAGCATGGAGACAAGTATCCCAAGCCGGGTTGCATCTAGCGTTCCCGCAGTTGTTGGAGAAACGAATTTGTTTCTGCTGAGTTGCTGCATAATCAATCCAGCAATACTCATTCCAGCACCAGCAAGTAAAATAGCAACTAACCTTGGCAGTCTGCTGATAAGGAAAATTTGCGTTTCCTCGGATTGGACATCTAGCAAGTCCAATGGTGATATACTGCTAACCCCAACAAACAAGGAAGTTGCAGATAAAACTATTAATGCTAGTAGTAAATATCTTTTCTTCATAGCAGTCCCCAACATTTCTATTTTTCTATCATCTATTTTACCAATGAGAATCGTTATCACTTATCGATAAAATAAATGACAATGAAAATCATTATCAATGACTCACACATATGATTATAAACAGTATATTTTGTCTAGTCAATAAACAATTAAGAACTATTTTCACTAATTTCTGAATAATCTGTGACATAAAGAAGGTGTAAACCTCGTAAATCTAATATATGATTCCTAAGTTCCCCTCCTTTTGGCGGAGGAGAAATCCACTTTATGAAGAATAGTAAGGTAAGAGATTGATAGTACGTTTGAAAAAAGGAGTTGCTTACATGAAATATCAGCATCAAAAAAAGATATCATTGGTAAGCCTCCTATTAATCCTTCCAATCTACTATGCTTCTACCTCTCCGATCCAGACAAGCGCAGAATATAAATCTGATGTTCATATAGATCGGACAGTAGTTGTATACCAAAAGGAGCCCATAATGAAAGAAAGTATCCTCTTAACTGTTCCAGTTTTGCAACAATTCCCTGAACTGCCAAGGGGCTGTGAAGTCACCAGTTTGGCGATGTTACTCAATTTTGCTGGGATTTCCGTTGACAAACTTACCCTGGCAGACGAAATTCCCAAGGTTCCTTATTTCAGTGAGGGATATTTCGGAAATCCCCATCAGGGATTTGTCGGCAATATGTATACCTATAATCAATCTGGATTAGGTGTTTACCACGAGGTAATCGAAGAACTCGCAAACCAATACCAGCCTGGCCAAATTGAAAATCTAACTGGGGACCCTTTTTCTTCTGTGCAAAAAAAGCTCAACGCAGGTAAACCTGTTTGGGTAATTGTCGGCAGTACATTTTCTTTTTTATCTGAAGATCAGTGGGAAACATGGAATACAAAAGAAGGTGAAGTGAAAATCACCCGCAGGATGCATTCGGTTCTTGTCACTGGCTACGATGAAAACAACGTTTATTTTAACGATCCTTTTTATCCAGACCAAAATAAATCCGCCAATTTTCAAAGCTTTGTTTCAAGCTGGACCCAGTTTGGGAGCCAGGCCATATCTCTTTAGTAAAAAGATGGTGATGATGCGCCATCTTTTTTTTGTCTAATATTTCAACAAGTTGGAAATCCTAGCAAAGGAGATTGTTTCAAGAAAGGATGTGTTATCTTGGAAGGAACCTTGAAGGTTGGGGACATCGCACCTAATTTTTCATTACCAGCAACAACAAAAGATCCCCTTTCTCTTTCGGACTATCGTGGAAAGATGAACGTGGTCGTTGCCTTTTACGGAATGGATTTTACTCCCGGCTGAATTAAAGAAATAGCCTCTTGGAAAGAGGATTACAAAAGATTTGAACAGGCAGGCGCAGAAGTAATTGGAATCAGTGCAGATCATATTCATTCGCACAGAGTCTTTGCCGCCAGCATGGCGACTTTGCCCTATCCACTAGCTTCCGATTGGCAAAGGCAGACGATTAAGGACTATAAGGTGTATAACGAAAAAGGCGGAGTTGCCATCCGTTCCGTGTTTGTTGTCAATCGGGATGGCGTAATTACTTATATAAACACCTCCTTTAAAGCAGATAAAAAAGAGGATTATGAGGCTGTTTTTTCGGAACTTGAGAAGTTAACCAATCTATAGTAGAAGAAAAACATCTCCCGATAGTTCGAGAGATGTTTTTTTCTATTATAAGTACATCATGAACCTTCATGGTTACCACTTTTCCGGTTTTCCTTGGATTTTGGTCATCATGAACGCTTCATGATGACCACTTTTCTGATTTCCCTTGGATTTTGGTCATTATGAACGCTTCATGGTTACCACTATTCCGATTTTTCTTGGATTTTTGGTCATCATGAATGCTTTATTAAGGACTAACATCTTGATTCATTAGGTTTGGGTCCATTTGAATGCTATTAATGTACCAGTTTTAAACCGACCACCGAAAAAATAATACCAAGGATACACGCTATCCGAAGCCAACTTTTCGATTCCTTGAAGAAAACCATTCCAACAATCGCTGCCCCAACCGTACCAATCCCTGTCCATACTGCATAGGCAGTTGATAACGGAATCGTCTCCATCGCCCCAACGAGCAGCTGGAAACTCATAATAAATCCTCCAATTAAAATGAGGTAATTGACAACATTCCCTTTATCGGCCGTTCTTTTTAAACCGATTACCCCAACAACTTCAAATAACCCTCCAAAAATAAGCATCAGCCAATCCACTATACTTCACCGTCCTTATTCGTTAACTTCAAGCCAATGATACAAACCAATAATAATAAAATAAGGGCGATTCTTAATGGACTAACAGAGTCATTCTCAAAGATAACCTCGACAATGACGGTCCCAATCGTACCAATACCCGCAAATACGGCGTAAACCGTCCCTACAGGTATCACCTTAGTAGCTCTAATAATCAAATCAAAACTTAATAATATCGCTATAAGAACAACAAGGGAAGGAACTTCTTCATATTTAAAACCACTTGCCCAGACTACTTCTAGAAATCCAGCAAGAATTACGTAAAGCCATGCTTTGGATTCACTCGTTACATTTGATTTCGTTATCGCTTTTGATTCATTCATCGTTTATATAATTCCTCTCTTTCTTTTCCCTGCTTCATCTTATCAAAATATCATTTGCATATCACTTCATATGAAAGTATTATGCTTATTGAAAACATTCTTTTATTATGGATTGGAGTCACACCTAATGAATCAAAACCAAAATGGCTTAAAACCATTTGTTTCTCTTATTTTATCAACTAAAATCCCGAAACTTGCTTTAGCTATCGGATTAACAGCAAGTCTTATTACAACACTTGCGGGTCTTCTCGTTCCAGTATTAACCAAAAATTTAGTTGATGGTTTCTCAGTGTCCTCCTTAAGTGTTCCGCTTATGATTGGAATTGGCGCTGCTTTTATTTTTCAAGCGATTATCAGCGGCGTGTCCATTTATCTGCTAAGTTTTGTGGGTCAAAAGATTGTTGCGCGACTCCGTGAACGTATGTGGGTAAAACTGATTCGATTACCGGTAAGTTATTTTGACAAACAATCAAGTGGAGAAACAGTCAGCCGGATTGTTAATGATACAAGTGTAGTCCGCGATTTAATTTCAAATCACTTTCCACAATTTATCTCAGGAATCATTTCCATTATCGGTGCCATCGTCATTCTCCTTATTATGGATTGGAAGATGACAATATTAATGTTAATATCTGTTCCGCTTACCTTTCTTATTATGATGCCTCTTGGCAGGAAAATGGCGAAAATCTCACGCGGTTTACAGGATGAAACAGCAGCTTTTACTGGGCATATCCAACAAACTCTTAGTGAAATTCGATTAATGAAATCGTCAACTGCTGAAAAATATGAAGAATCAAAGGGATTATCCGGAATCGAAAAATTATTAGGCTTTGGTTTAAAAGAGGCACGAATTACCTCTTTAATTGCTCCCATCATGTATCTAGTTGTTATGGTCGTAATCGTAATGATTATTGGGTACGGCGGCATGCGGGTTGCCAATGGAACGATGTCCACCGGTTCCCTTGTTGCCTTCTTACTCTATCTATTTCAAATCATTTTTCCAATAACCAGCTTTGCGATGTTTTTCACCCAATTACAAAAGGCAAAAGGTGCTACCGAGCGGATTATTGATATTCTAGACCTCCCATTTGAAGAAGGACAGGATGGTATGGAAATCGATATTTCCAATAAACCGATTTCTGTCCAGAATATTTCCTTTGCATATAGTGAAGAGGAGCCAGTCCTTGAAAATGTGTCCTTTGAGGCACAACCTGGGGAAATGATTGCCTTTGCCGGTCCAAGCGGCGGCGGAAAAACCACTATGTTCGGCTTACTTGAACGCTTTTACGAGCCGACTTCGGGCAAAATTACGGTTGGTGACATCGCCATCACTGATTTATTGACTGCAACTTGGCGCAGCCAAATTGGGTATGTTTCACAAGAAAGTGCGATGATGGCGGGAACGATTCGCGAAAATCTATGTTATGGACTCCAAGATAAAGAAACAATTTCTGATGACACTCTTTGGAAAGTAGCGGAGATGGCCTATGCAGACGAATTTATTAGATCATTTTCAGACGGACTGGACACAGAGGTTGGCGAACGGGGAGTAAAACTTTCTGGAGGACAAAGACAGCGGATTGCCATTGCTCGTGCTTTTTTACGAGATCCTAAAATTTTAATGATGGATGAAGCAACGGCTAGCTTAGACAGTCAATCAGAAGGTATCGTCCAACAGGCTTTATCCCGACTCATGGAAGGTCGGACAACCTTTGTGATTGCTCATCGATTATCCACTATTGTCGATGCGGATAAGATTATTTTTATCGAAAAGGGGCAAGTAACTGGAATCGGCACCCATCAAGAATTAATACATTCACACGCTTTATATCGTGAATTTGCAGAGCAACAACTAACAAGCGGAGAACATGAAATTAATAGTGGTGATAAAAAAGGTGCATTAAGCTAAGCTTAATGCACCTTTTTCAATTTATACCTGTGGCTGCTTCTCTGACACAGAAAGATTAGGTCCTTCCTCTTTAAATTTAAAAAGAGGAACAACTAGGAAAGCACCAATCAGAAACAATAGTCCTGATACCGAATACACTCCTGATAAAGTAAGTGGAACTTTTACCAAACCTGAAACCGACATTCCAATAACCATCGTCCCCATAAACAGCGGATTAAGCACTCCATTTACGCGTCCGATGAATGCTTCATCTGTATATTTAAGAATAATCGTATTTATTCCTATATGAATACATGGGAAGAACATGCCATTTAAGACTTGTAAGACTAGTGTTAATACTACACTTGTAGACCAGCCTACACCGATGGTAAAAAACATACTGGCAAAAATCCCAAGAGCTAGCAGCTTTTGTGGGGAGATTTTTTTTGAAAAAGCCATAACAATTCCACCACCAAGCAACATACCTGCACCATTTGCCATTAATAACCATTGGAGAAATTCTTTTGGCATTTCAAGTTTCTCCATCGTTACAAAAATCGCCAGAGGTGAAATAAGCCCCACAGCTAAGCCACAAAATGCAAAAACACTTCCCATTGATTTGAGTACTTTTTTGGACATCACGTAGCGAAACCCATCCGCCAGTTCCTTTTTAAAATTATTTTCAACCTCTGATGTTTCCTTCTCTAGGTCCCGCGGAAGGTACATTAACACAAGTCCAGAAAGCAAAAACATCGCTCCCATGACGCCGATTGATACATAAATGCCATACTTTTGGTAGACAAGTGTTCCAATAACAGGACCTATTACCATAAAAATAGCCATTAACGATTGAAACATAGCCATGACAGATTGTAATTGTTCACCAGGCACATGCTGCTTTAATAGTTTCATTGCCGATGGCATGGAAAACTGTGATAAAATAGCTGAGACTAATGTCGCTAAAAAGATTGCCTGCCACGAGCCAAACAGCAGTGCTAATAACACTAAACCAATTGAGAAAGCTGACAACATGTCACACCAAACCATTGTTCGTTTAGGCTTCCATCTGTCTGCAAATGTTCCCCCAATAAATGAAAAGATAAATATCGGTGCAAACTCAACAACAGAAATTAATGAAACATAGACAGGATCGTTATTTGTCATATCTGTAACGTACAATAAAATAGCAAAATTTCGAATCCATATTCCTAACTGAAGTAAAAAATTTGAAGACATAATCGCCAAGACAATTCGGTTGGCAAATATATTTCTCGAGGGCTGACCAGTTGGCATCGAAGCTGCCCCTTCATTATCATAAACTCCCATTCTATTTCCCCTTTCGAATGTTATAAAGTTATTTTTGCCAAAATTCTGCATAATCATATCATATTGGAAAAATTATTTCAGCGTAAACCAAGGTTTCAGAAAATTAATATTTATTTATCTTTTATTAGTTGATAGAATTGTAGATGTTTTGATAAGTTTAAGAGAGAAGAGTTTCTTTTAGAGGTGTTTTTTATGAATAGGATTTCGCTTATTGGTTTTCTCCATCCAATTGTATTACTATTGCTTGTTTTGTTTATAAAAATCTTTGCCTTTCAGGTTGTAGTTTTTGAAAACACATCGTTTTTTCATGTGTTACTTGTTGAGTTTCCAATGTGGGCTCTTGTTTTATCAGCACTGATGATATTTTTTAAAAAACGGACTTGGTTAGCCATATGGCTTTATAATCTATTCTTGTCGACTCTGTTCATTGTCGTAGTTTATTATACCCGGTATTTTTCAACCGTACCATCTTATTATGATGTCAAACAAATTTATCAATCCAATTCTGTCGGCGGTACAGTCGCCCTTCTCGGCAGTCCCTATGATTTTTTATTTTTCTTAGATGTTGTCTTAGTACTTCCGCTTATCTGGTTTTTCAAAAAAGGCTCCACATCCTTTGCTGGTGCAAAAAAATGGGCTATTGGATTTGGATGTCTTGGGCTGATTATGACTTTTATAGCTTTTCGCTATCCGTTAATTGATGTATCCTACTTTGCAAAAAAGCATGGCTATATCCAATCACAATTCGTTCAGGCTTACGAAAACAGTCTCGGAACTGCTTTTGCCAGTCAGGAACGACTTTCTGAAAAAGAGCTTGAAAAGCTAAAAGGCAATACCTATGTTCCTGCAAATAAACATGACACATATGGGCTTGCAAAAAATCGCCATGTATTTATTATTCAAGTGGAGTCCCTGCAGGAATTCACCATCAATAAAAGGATTAATGGTCAGGAAATTACGCCAAACCTGAATAGACTCTTGAAAGAAAGTGCTTATTTTGATAACGTTTATCAGCAAATCGGAGCAGGTAATACATCAGACGCCGAATGGCTTATGCATACTTCGTTGTATCCAGAAGGCATGGACCCAACGGTTAATACCATAGAAGGTACAGAGATTCCTTCCCTTGCTTGGACGTTAAAAAAGCATGGCTATGGTGCTGCAACCTATCACGCGGATGATATTACCTATTGGAGTCGCGATAAATTGTATCCAGCGCTAGGATTTGATTATGTTTACACAAGTAACGAGATTCCTAACGAAAAGGAAATTGGCTTTGGCCCTGCAGATGAAGTATTGTTTAACTTTGTAGAGGATCAGTTAGCTAAGCAATTGAAAACACACGACAGAATGTATTCCAATATTATTACACTCACAAGTCATACTCCTTTTGAAATGCCTGAGGAAAATGAGTTTCTAGACCTGCCAGAAATCTATAAAGATACCTACGTCGGCAATTACTTCCAATCAGTTCGCTATACAGATGAACAAATTGGGTTATTCATCAACGAGTTAAAAAGGCTTGATATCTACGATGAATCGGTTATTTTGATTTTTGGTGATCACTCCGGCCTGCATGGTGCTCCCGTTACCGACCAAGATAAAATTCTATTAAAAGAAGTATTAGGCCATGAATATACTATGCAGGATCGTTTTGTTGTACCGGTGCTATTTACAGCACCTGGCCTCTTTACAGGTGAGACCTATTCCCATCTTGGCGGTCAAATTGATCTCATGCCGACATTATTAAACTTGCTGGGCATTGAGCATGACACACAAATGATCGGACACAATCTCTTTCACTACAAAAAAAATCTGTTAGGCATGCGTTATTACCTTCCAGGTGGATCATTTATCAGTGATAAAACCTTTTACACAGCACCAAGTGCGAAACTACCTGCTGCGATTTATGACCGAAAAACAATGAAGAAAACAAAGAATACCAATCGCCTTCAAGAAAAAGTGGATAACACCTTATCCATCATGCAGTACTCGGATTATATCCGTAAAGAACAGACAGAAGAATAGGCACAGGACCTGCATGGTTTGTCTGCAGGTCCTTCTTATTTAATGCACTTCTTTTATTACTTTCCTCATTGGTGGAACTTCTAAATAGGTGACAACACGCCAGATCCATTCCAGTGGTCCAAATTGAAAAAAACGAAGCCAGATGACACTAAAGATAAGTTGAATGATATAAATTGTTAGACAAACGAGTAGCGATTGGAGATAGGTTAACGAACCAAACAGGTTGAATAGATAACCAGCTAGGTAGATAAAGACAGTTTGAAAAATATAGTTTGTAAGGGCCATCCTTCCATAACTTTTCAAAGGGGATAGCAGCTTTTGAATAAGCGGTAATCTCAAAAGTAAAATCAGCACCCCAACATATACAGCAGTGATTAATGGACCAATCATAATTCCAATACTTAAAAACATGTAAGTTGCCTCATCTACTCCATTATTAAGATCAAATGGGCTAGAAGGTGCATATTGATATTGATAAACAAGTCCCGCTATACCTACAACTAGTAGCAGGCCTGTAAAGATTGACACCTTATTTATCTTCTTTTCCACACCATCAAATAGTTGATACTGACCAGCTGCAATTCCAAGCAGCATTAACGGTACCACCATAAACAGTTTAAAGGCCATTATACTTAGGACAATTAGGAGTATTAAACCTATAACGAGGTTAATTTCCTTTTTTACTTTATAGAAAACTAGTAAAAGAAGACCCGTAACCGCATAAACCGTTAATGCCTCACCCGGGTGAAATTTAACATGGAACCATCCTAAGATAAATAAGGCAGCAATTCTTCGTAAAAACAAAACGTATCCATTTTTCCCTTTTGCGTTTGCTCTTGAGATAAATAGATAAAAACCTACCCCGAACAAAAATGAGAAGAGTGTATAAAATCTGCCCTCTACAAACAAAAAAAGAAACCGTTGATAAGATGCATCTGCTGTCCCAAATCCTGGCTCCTTAACGGCCAAAAGCGGCAGGATATTTACAAGGATAATTCCCAGGAGCGCAAAGCCTCGTAAATAATCGAGGATATCTAGTCGTTTAGTGCCTTCCGTTGGCCTCATCAAACTCACCTCGGTTTAGATTGGGATAAACATATGTATAAGGAATAGTAGAAAAAATGCCATGGCAGTCATGAGGTGAAATTTCCGTCGAAATCCTGAGGATTTTTTATGACGTAAATAACCTGCAGATAATGTAAGTGCTAGGATTAATAAGGCAAGGTAGCCACTGACGAGTTTCAAGTTGCCAAATCCAACAGCAGGTGCAACTTCATATAAATTGATTGCAGCATGACCAATAATAATGGTTGTAGCCGTTACCGCAATTGAAATATGCCACTTCATCATCACTCTCGAAAATTTCGCCAGACGTATCTTTATCTGCCTAACGGATGATTTTCGGATCACTAAAAAAATAAAATACATATTGATATTAACTAAGAAAAGTATCATCGCCATTTGTGCTAAGAGTTGGGCCACAATCACCAAACTGCTGTCATGTGGACGAAAAAACCATATATAAATAACCGAAAATACAATTAAAATACTATTTACTCCAATCCAGAGTCTATGAGGCAAGTATTTTCCTCCTATTGTGGTGAGTTTGTTGTTCTTTTAATGTTATATCAGCGGTGTGCGAATTTCTATGTACCACGGTCCCCCTTTATCCTTAACAACATTTTATTTTTGAATCCGAACAAATTGAATCATTAAATCATATTTTATTACTACAATAAGTATAACAAAGAAAAACCGCGGTCCTCTATTACCACGGTTCAATTTTATCGCGCTTAGAGCGAAAGAGTAATCCATCCTTGTCAGCAAAACGGGTTTGGATTATTTTTTGTTTTCTTTCTTAAAATCGACCTGAGTTTCCAAGTGTTCATGCGAAATGTATCGTTTTGACATGTTCTAAATTGCGGTATACGATATTCCTTTCTGCAGTTATGAGAATTAATTGGTTGTTCCAGACCTTCTGAAGTAAACCTATTTTTTCACTGCTGTCGCCGCCATCAATAACTACAAGCTGATTTTCTAACCTTATGCACTGGTCCTCAAAACTTCTCGCCAATGGAATCGAGGCAGGAGCAGCTGGAAGTTTCTGATTGCTGATGGAATAGGGTGAACTATGTTCCGGATAGGGAATTAGCCATTTAACATGATCCATCGAAATAAACACTGTTTTGAATACAGGAGAATAAAAGACAAAGTGATTATTCATGATACTTGTCAAATATCCGTGAATCGATTTATTACCTGTTACATAGACCTCTACAAACCTTCCTCTGGCATTCGTCAATATTCCACGAAATGATATGGAAAGGGAATCAGATTCAATCGGTTTTTCTGAAGGAAGGTCATACACAATAGAATTTTGGTCCGCTGTCACTTCTTTCACCCGCTGAACATGAACGGATGGAATATAAAGGAATCTTTGACTTCTGCCCACATATAATACAAGAATATCCAATCCAGAATCAACTAGAGTTCCCGAATGAAAATTCCCCCCGGAAATCTCTATTTCAATATCTTTTCCCATTAATTCATTAAACGCATTCATTTATATTCTCCTTTTGTTTCGTATCTTCTCTTTACTGTAGTGCTCCGCCAAATAACCATGAAACCCAATAATATAAGACAACTAATGTAAACAATGTCACGGGGGGAATGACAACAAATGTGATTTTTACATATTCCCACCAAGTAATCATGACTTTTCCTTTTCTAACGATATGCATCCACATTAGTGTCGCGAGCGTTCCCATAGGCAGTAATAATGACCCCATATCACTTCCAATCACATTTGCTAAATAAGAGACTTTTAAAGCTAGCGGGCTAAGGTCCATATTCATTAACGTAAGCGTTCCGACCATGAGTGCAGGGTGATTGTTAAAGATGTTAGAGAGAACCGTTAATAGTGCTCCCATCATGACACTTGCATGAAGCAGGCTTCCTGATACCATTGGACGCATATAATCAATAAGCAAATCTGTTAAACCAATATTATGCAGACCATAAATAATAACATACATGCTGAAGGCGAAGACGAGAATATACCATGGTGTTTTTTTCAGCATATCGACGGGTGAAATTTTTAAATATGCCCACCTCCAGCCTAAAAGGACCAGGGAGCCTATAACGGCCATTAAAGATACAGGAATAGCAAAGTATGATGCTGCAAAAAGGCTGAGACGTACGGCAAATACGAAGAGCAGGACATTTCGCATAAACCGAGTTCTTTCCTTTTCAGAGGAATAAGTTGGACTAGGTTTAAGGGGGTGATAGGAACTTTGAGTCAAGCCGCTTACTTTAACAGGTACTGTTTTCGGTATCACTTTTTTAAAGCGCAGAAACAGAAGCCCTACCAGTAACAGCAGTCCTAGCGTTGCAGGCACAAACATCATCGCTGTATGCAAATACAAATCCATATCTACTATTTTTAAGGCAATGAGATTGACGATATTGCTGACCCCAATGGGAGCACTGGATGCCGTAGCAATTAACCCTCCTGATAATAAATAGGGGATCTTTTGATGATTTTTCAACCCCATATTGTTTAACAACATGACAAGAATGGGAGTAGTGATTAAAATACTTCCATCATTATTGAAAAAAAGTGTCATGAGAAAGCATAGAAGGTTAACATACCAGAATAAGCGGATACCTGATCCCTTCGCTTTAGCAGCTAGCTTCTCTGCCACCCAATTGAAGAACCCAAAACTTTCTAATACAATTGCCATTATGATCGTTGCCATAATGGTTATTGCTGCTCCCGATATGGTTTCCGTAATAATACCAAGGTCGGTAAGCGAAACACTTCCACTGATTAAAACAAAAATCGCACCTATTGTAGCAGGAATGGCTTCGTTAATTCCTCTAGGTCTCCACAGAATAAAGATGAGCGTTACCACAAAAGCTAAAATGGTCATCCAAACTATAGGTTGAATCATTTTTTTCTCCTTCCAATCTAACTAGTTCTTCATGATGTCTCATGAGTTGACTCTACCTCCTCAAGGCCCAAGTCCGCTCATGTCCCCCCCTTCCATCTATCCCTATTGTCAGAGTGTACTTTATTTATATGTATCGACACTCATACAGGCATTGGGTTTGTACCCTTTTCGTCAATAAATCCACTAGAATCTATGGATTAATGTCTTTAATGAATCAACCCAACATTAACAATTTTCTATTTTTCGCAAAAAAACAGACAGTAATGAGGGGCTCTCATTACTGTCTGTCATTAAAGGGCTAATACCATTGTTATTAACATGCTAACAAGGTAGGTATCTACCCACTTTGTAAAGTAAGTGATTATAAACTTCTATTAATAAGTAATAAAATGTCCCTTAACTCGGTGACAGGCACCTGCCCTGGAGCTGAGGCCTTCTTTGCAGCACCAAATGTTAAGGCAGACCCAAAAAGCTCACCGGTTAGACGGCTAATCACTCCCTTACCCGCCATGGACATTGTAATAATCGGTCTGTCTGCGTATTGCTCGTTCATGGTATTAGTGGCGTCCAATAAGATCAATACGTCCCCAGCGTTCCTCGGCATAACGGCAATCTTCGGTAAATCTCCGCCCAACTCCTGAGCCTTCCGTAAACGGGATACAATCTCTTCCTTTGATGGTGTTTTCTCAAAATCATGATTAGAAATAATGACATACACATTGTGGCTATGCGCCACAGAAATAAGTGTTTTTATCTCTTCCTCATCATTAAATAGCTCAACATCAATGATATCAATGTGATCACTTTCGGCCATTACCTTATTTAATTCAAAATAGTACGAAGCGCTGATTTCCTTTTCTCCGCCTTCTTTTGCACTTCGGAATGTAAAAATAAGCGGTGTATCATGAAGGATCGAACGAATTGCACCTAGAGCCTCTTTTACTTTCTCCAGTTCTTCCACCTGTTCAAAAAAATCAACACGCCATTCTACTACATCTAAGTCAACCGTTATAAGGAATTGTGCTTCCTCTGTTAGCTCTGCAATCGTTTTACCTACCATAGGGACGCAAATTTTCGGAGCCCCTTCCCCTATCGTTATCCCCTTAACCGAAACACTTCTTTTCATCTTCTCCGCTCCACCCGGCCTTTTACTTGGTTTCGTGCAATTCCCAAGATAATTTTATCGTTTTTACAATGCTCTCTGCTAATTCATCCATAGATTGATTGCTAATTTCAATCATTGAGTGATAGTTATTTGTATATATTTCTTTTCTTTTGTAAAATAACTCTTCGATTTCTTCTATTGACTTCCCTTGCAGCACAGGACGACTGTCAATAATTGAACTTAGCCTACTCTTCCAAGCATCCCAAGTAATATCTAAATAAAATACAATACTCGAATCAAGACATACCTTCCTAATTTCTTCTTGAAGGAAAGCTCCTCCTCCAACCGATATAATCTTTAGTTTGTAGTGACATAGATTCTGAATTAATTCTTTTTCCTTTTCTCTAAAAGCTTTCTCACCAATTTCAGCGAATATTTTCGGAATTGGCATGTTATACTCTTTTTCAATTTCTTCATCAATATCAATAAAGTCTCGATATAGTTTTTTAGCTACTAGCTTCCCAATTGTTGTTTTTCCTGCACCCATAAAACCGATAAATACGATATTCTTTTCTCTCAGTGAACTGTTTGACAACGGCTTCCATCTCCCACGGGCAAATAATATTGATTCCATTATAATCCTTCTTATCTATAAAACCAATCCTGGTTATTTTCTAGCCTTTTTAGGGAAAATAAGTTTAGTCAGGACTCTAGAGTTAGGAGATACGATGGGAATGCCCTTTAAAAAGTTACTATACTACCTAACCAAACTGCGTAACAGAATCTTTTTTCCACTATTCACCTTGTATGTTTTATTTGCTGCCTATATTGCCTTGTACATTGAACCACAGACATTTGATACCTATCTTACTGCCATTTACTGGGTACTGACCACACTTGCCACCGTTGGATTTGGAGACTATGCTCCTGTCACCCAGCAAGGTCAAGCATTCACGATTGTTCTTTATATTACGGGCATCGGGCTTGTCAGTGTCTTTATTGGAAAAATGTTAAAAATCGTTCATGTGTTAGATAAACTCAAAGTTGGTGGAAAGATGAAATATACGGGTAAAAATCATATCATTTTAATTGGATGGAGTGATAAATCTCAGCTAGCCATCAAAGAAATTCTAAAATCGGATAAATCGATTGATATTGTCATCATTGATGAACTAGAGAATGCACCAATGGTTGAGAAACAGTTGTATTATGTTCGCGGTGACGCAACGGATGAGGAAACACTTTACCAAGCAAATTTACCAGAGGCCAAAGGGGTTATTATCTTTGCGGACCAAATTACTCAAGACAAATATGCAACGAAAGATCCGCTTCTAGTCGACGGAAAGACTTTGTTGATTGCAACAGCCATTACATCCATTGAAGAGAAGCTAAACACGCCTATTCATGTTACTGCTGAGGTCGTCTATCAAAAGCATATCCGGTTATTCCAGCGAGTAAAGGTGGATGAATTTATTCCAACACAAGAAATGATTTCACACGCTGCTGTCCGTTCCTTATTTTCGCATGGGGTAACCAATATGTATTCTGAGTTAATGAGCAGTCAGTATGAAGAAGCTATGTATGAAATATCAAAACAAAAAGAATGGAAAACATATCGGGATGCCTTTAAGGATTTACTTAATAAAGGTGCAACACTCGTTGCAGACCGCGGGGACCTTCATATTAATCAAAAACTCGACGAGCCCATTCCGGAGGATGCCCAGCTTTTTGTTATATGTGATAAAGAGACACTAACGAAGATAAATCCAGACTACAAACCGACCAGATAAAGAATAGGTCCTATCTATGGGATAGAACCTATTTTTTATTGGGTTACCTTATGAGAGCTTAACCTAATTTAATTTTGTCTTGCGGCTCCTCTAGTTTCATATGCTCAAGTTCGAGCCTCATTTTTTCCGTTTCGATTAAATAATTCTGATGTTTTAGTTTTTCTAGTTCAAGTTCCCCTTGAATCATTTTATATTTTAATTTATTCTGCTTTTGAAAATGTGTTGTCAAAATAGCAATGATTGGAATTGAGAATACCATAATAACCGCAATCGTCCCCGTCATACTACTCACTCCTCTACTGTTACGAGATTATAAACTGCTCTTAGATAAATATACCAAATTATAGAAATAGTTTGTACAGAATTGTCAAAAAATAAAACGTAAGCATGTATTTACTTAATAATCTTTCTCTTTGACAAATGCCTGTCCACCTATATAAGATAGATAGCAGTGAAAAAGGTTTGCACTGCGAATATATGTGTAACCCTTTATAAGAAAGGTGGCTTAATGATGTCTGGAGATCAACGGAAAAAAATTACCATGTTGATGATTAACATGTTTATTGCAATTGGGAGTTTTGGTATCATCATTCCTATTTTACCTGCCTATTTGGAGTCAATTAATCAAGGCGGAACTGCTGCAGGACTATTCATTGCCATCTTTGCCGGAGCTCAGTTCATCTTTTCTCCGATCGCAGGGAAATGGACAGATCAATATGGTCGCAGAAAGATGATTATATACGGACTAGCAGGTCTGACCTTATCCATGTTTATTTTTTACGCTTCCAACTCAATCTGGGTACTTTATGCCTCCCGTGCGGTTGGCGGAATTGGCTGCGCAATGCTTGTACCAGCAATTTTTGCTTATATAGCGGACATTACAACGATTGACCAAAGAGCAAAAGGCAACAGTTTGGTTTCTGCTGCCATGTCATTAGGTATTGTTGTGGGCCCAGGAATCGGTGGATTCTTAGCAGAATTTGGTTTAAAGTTTCCTATTTTAATTTCAGCACTTGTATCTCTTGTTTCTGTATTGTTTTCAGTTCTTCTATTAAAAGAGAGCAAAACAACTCCAAGTGGGGAGTTAACAGATATGCTGCCGGATGAGTCCATGGCGCGCAAAATCGCTCGATCCGTTACAATGCCTTATTTCATTCCTTTAGTTATTACGCTTGTAATGAGTTTTGGATTAATCGCGTATGAATCGGTTATTGGTTTATACCTTGACAACCAATTTCAATCATCCGCAAAAGATATCGCGATAATGGTTACGGCAACGGGAGTGGTCAGTGTTATCGTTCAGCTCTTTGTTGTTGATAAGATTGTGAATCGATACGGAGAACGCTCCGTATTGAATGTATTTATTGCTGTAGCAGCAGTTGGATTTCTTTTATCACTGTTCGCCTCCAGTTATGCATTTTTCTTTGTAATATCACTGTTTATTTTCTTATCAACCTCTATTCTTCGCCCTGTGTTGAATACATTGATATCTAAGCTCGCAGGTAACGAACAAGGTTTTGCAATGGGAATGAATAATGCTTATATGAGTATTGGTAACGTAATTGGGCCAACACTTGCTGGATTACTTTATGATGTAAAGATTACCTATCCGTTCATTTTAGGATTTGTTCTCTTAATCATTACCTTATTCATTACCTTTACTTGGCAAAAGCGTTCACTAAAAGCAAAAGCTGTCCTATAGATAAAGAAAAGACTGATGCTGTCCGCATCAGTCTTTTTATCGTTAGTTTGCTTTCCTATATTGATACATTTTCCATTGATAGTGAATAAAACAGCCAATACAAAATCCGAGGATTGCAACAAAAGCTGCGATAGCAACCATAATTGTGAACACATATCCCACTGTGTTCCAGCCAAGGAGAAAACTAATGAACCCCGCCCCTAAACAAAAGACAGCGATTTTTTGATTAAATTGCTGCTGCTCCCAGTCCTCTGGGATATACTCTTCTGGTTTTTTCTTTAGAAAAAGCTTTGCAATACTCATAACTGGATTATATTTAAAAACAATGCCTGAAATCCCTGCAAGTAATGGAACGATTAAAAACCATCCTTCAGCGAAAAATAGTGTTAAAACGGCACTAATAACAATTACCCATTGGTTTGTTTTCACAAGAGGTCTTGGTATTGAAGTGATCTTATTAGACAATTAATTCCCACCTTTCTTATTGGATTAATTGGTTCTGCATCTTTAATTTTACCTGCTTTATATGGAATTGTATAGCTTTGTTTTTTTAATCTAGACCCATTTCCTATTAACCTGTAAGATGGAAGTAATGGTGTAACAAGGAGCTGTGGTGCAAGTGAAGATAAAAAAGATCCTTAATAACAATGCAGTTGTCGTTTCAGATAACAATGAAGAAAAAATAGCAATCGGAGCAGGAATTGCCTTCCAAAAGAGGAAGAATGACATCATAAATCCAGGTAAAATTGAAAAGCTGTTTGTTATGAAGGAAAACGAGAAATTTCAACAGCTACTTCAACAGATTCCTGAAGAACACTTCTCTATTTCAGAGGAGATCATCTCTTATGCAGAAGAATGTCTTGGGCTAAAATTAAACGAACATATTCACATTGGTCTCACCGATCACTTGTCTTTTGCCATTGAACGAGCAACTGAAGGAATTCATCTAAAAAATAAACTATTTGACGAAATCAAAATTCTTTACAAAAAGGAATTTGATATCGGCATATGGGCGATTAGACTTATTGAAAAAAAGACAAATGTAAAGATGCCAGTGGATGAAGCTGCTTATATTGCTCTTCACATTCATACCTCAAAGCCCCAAAGTAGTGATATGAAACAAACCCTAAGACAAACAGCCATTATCGGAGAAATGATTCAAACCATTAAAGATTCACTTCATATATCTATCGAAGAAGATGACCTATCATATCAGCGATTAATGACACATCTGAGATTTACTTTATCCAGGCTCAATGATAAATCACAGCCAATAATGGATGATGAAATGCTTGCGATGTTAAAGAAAAAGTTCACTAATTCCTACACTATTTCACAAAAAGTAGCCAAGTTCCTTGCAAAAAACCATGGTATTCAACTCCCTGAACAAGAACTTGGATATATCACCATTCATATCGAAAGAATTAGAAATCGATAAAAAACCGCTTGGACCATTTGTCCAAGCGGTTTTCCCAATTTAGCTATGCTAAACTAGCCTCATAGGGAGAGAAGTTCCCCGATTTATGTTCTTTTAACGCTTCATGGTTACCACTTTTTCGATTTTCCTTTGATTAGGGGCACTTATAGCCTTCATAAGTGACCACTTTTTCGATTTTCCTTGAATTACGGGCACTTACAGCCCTCATAAGTGACCACTTTTTCGATTTTCCTTGGATTACGGGCATTTATAGCCTTCATAAGTGACCACTTTTTAGACTTTTCTTGAATTGCGGACACTTATAGACTTCAATAATTGACCACATTTTCAATTTCCTTTTAAATACGGTACTTATAGCCTCTCAAGGTTATCGCTTCTTTGATATTCCTATGATTTCGGTCATCATGAACTACATGGTTACCACTTTGTCGATTTTCCTATGATTTCGGTCATCATGGACTCAATATGAGCCATAAAAAAGAATGACCAACGCTTTGCAATTGGTCATCCGATTTTTAATTATTTAGGTTGTTTTACTTTTCCTTACGGATTTTCATGATTTCATCTGCTACGAATTGTACGTTGGTACCAACAATAACTTGAATGCTATTTTTACCTACAACGTTAATTCCCGGTACACCAGTAGATTTAATTTTCTTCTGATCTACAGCACTCATATCCTTCACTTCTAATCGTAAACGTGTTACACAATTATCAACAGATGTTACGTTTGCGTCGCCGCCTAAACCTTCATAAATCTTTGCAGCCATCGCAGCAAATTTATTGCCGCCTCCTGCTTGATCTTCATTGTTCTCTTCATCAATATCTTCTTCACGACCTGGAGTATTTAAGTTGAACTTAGTAATGATAAAACGGAATAAGAAATAGTAAATTACCGCAAACACGAGACCTTGTACGAGTAACATATATGGTTGATTGGCGATTGGAATTCTTAAACTTAACACAAAGTCAACCAACCCTGCGCTAAAGCCAAATCCTGCAGTCCACTGGAACATAGCCGCAACAGCTAATGAAATACCCGTTAATACTGCGTGAGTTACATAAAGTACTGGTGCAGCAAACATAAACGCAAATTCAAGCGGTTCTGTAACCCCAGTGAAGAAAGATGCAACACCGGCTGCCAGCATTAACGCAGCCACTTGTTTTTTCTTGGAGGTTTTAGCTGTATGATACATGGCTAATGCAGCTGCTGGTAAACCAAACATCATAACTGGGAAGAAACCAGCCTGATACCTGCCTGTAATACCCTGTTCACCCTTACTAGACCAGAAATTACCGATATCATTAATTCCTGCTACGTCAAACCAGAATACAGAGTTCAAGGCATGGTGTAATCCGATTGGAATTAATAAACGGTTGAAGAATCCGTATATCCCTGCTCCAATTGCACCCAAATCACTAATACCTTTACCAAAAGAAACTAAACCTGAGAATACTACCGGCCATACAAAGAACATAACCAATGATACTGCTAACATCGCTACGGATGTCATAATCGGAACGAGTCGTTTCCCACTAAAGAAGGATAACGCATCTGGCAATTTTACATGACTGAAACGATTATACATAATGGCAGCAATAATACCTGAGAGGATACCGGTAAATTGAGTTCCGATTTTTCCAAAGGCTGCGTTTACTTCTTCTGGATCAACACCTTGAAGCAATGCTACAGACCCTGTTGATAATACAGTTGTAATAACTAGATATGCAACCAGACCACTGAGCGCTGCTGAACCATCTTTGTCTTTAGACATACCAAGTGCTACACCTACAGCAAAAAGGATAGCCATATTATCAATAATGGAACCGCCTGCTTTAATTAAGAAAGCTGCTACTGGGCTTCCAGCACCCCAGCCTGAAGGGTCAATCCAATACCCGATACCCATTAATATGGCTGCAGCAGGTAACACTGCAACTGGCAGCATTAAAGAACGGCCTAGTCTTTGAAGATATTTCATCATTTTTTATTCCTCCTATCTATTTAATAAACAATAACTAATTTGCCTCAATTCTCTTTACATAGTCTTAAGGATTCATTCCAGCTTAGTAATTCAACAATAAAATAAAAAATAAGTTCTTTGCAGCATGGAATTCCTTTATTTTAGACCGTAAGCAAATTGAGCTACGAATTACTACCCAACATTCTTACACAGATTTCTACTGTTGAAGTCAACCACCCCCTTTAAATGAAACGTACTTTAGGACTCTGTGATAATTACCGTTTTACCTTGTACCGCAGTCTTTTCTTCCGTAAGTGTATATTGCTTTTTTCCATCTTGGCTGTTCGTAATCACAATTGGCGTTACGATGCTTTTGGCATGTTTATCAATATATTCCCAATCAACCTCCATTAGTTTTTGCCCAATAGAAATTTTATCTCCCTGGTTAATGGTTAATCTAAAACCTTTTCCATTCAACGCGACAGTCTCCAACCCAACATGGATCAGGATTTCTGTTCCATCATCGGCACGAATTCCAATAGCGTGCTTTGTAGCTGCAATTAAAATGACAGTTCCATTAACAGGAGAATGAATAGTTCCTCCACTAGGAACCATGGCAATCCCTTCCCCCATCATCTTTTGGCTGAATACAGGATCCGGAACCTCCTCTAGCGGTATGATGTATCCATTAACAGGTGCATATACCTTTAACTTTCCTTTTTTTAAAAAACTAAATACCATATGAATTACCCCTTTACAAAAAAAATAAAAAAAAGGCATGGGGGTACAATAAAAGGGCAGAAATTGCCGTCTTTTACTTTACCACCATGCCTGAAATGTATCAGTAACATGTGATCACTATTTACTATTAAGTCAATAATACCATTTAATCAATAAAAAACAAGTGTAAGCGATACCATTTTTCAAACAAATATTATTAAATATTAGTTGTTTAAATTTAAAATACTCAATTTAGTCTAAATATAATTATTATTTCAAAAAAACTTTCTTTTTTGTCTACCTACCTTTATATATGTTGTCATATCAATATTTGTAACTATCTTAATATTATTTATCAAAAATAGTTTTTGACAATTGAAAACAATCAAAAGTATTATAATATAATAAAGGGAGGTAGAATTATGTCGAATTATAATAGGCAGAAAATTGTGGATAGTGTCCCCCAAAAAGGATTCTTCGGACATCCAAAAGGATTATTCACTCTTTTCTTTACAGAATTCTGGGAGCGTTTCTCTTACTACGGAATGAGAGCCATCCTAGTCTACTATATGTACTATGAGGTCTCTAAAGGCGGATTAGGATTAGATGAAAACTTAGCTCTATCCATTATGTCCATTTACGGGTCACTCGTTTATATGTCCGGTATCATCGGAGGGTGGTTAGCTGACAGGATATTCGGTACATCTAAAGCGGTATTCTACGGCGGAGTACTGATTATGTTCGGTCATATTGTCCTAGCAGTACCTGGAAGTGTCGCCATGTTCTTTGTGTCCATGGTATTGATCGTTCTTGGTACAGGTATGTTGAAACCAAACGTATCTACTGTTGTTGGTGAAATGTACAGTGAAACGGATGACCGTCGTGACGCTGGATTTACCATCTTCTATATGGGAATTAACGCGGGGGCATTCTTATCACCACTAATTGTAGGAAGCGTTATGGACTATAGCTTCCACTTAGGTTTTGGTATTGCCGCTATCGGTATGTTCCTTGGACTTATCATGTTTGTTTTAACAAAGAAGAAGAACCTTGGTCTTGCAGGTACTACAGTTCCAAACCCTCTTTCAAAAGCTGAAAAGAAAAAGACTTTTACCTTCATTGGATTAGGTGTAGTGGTTCTAGCTGTTTTATGTGCTGTTTTAATTCCTATGGGGATTTTAACATTCTCTAGTTTCATTAATATCGTTACGTTCCTTGGAATCTTAATTCCTACTATCTATTTTGTTGTTATGTATCGCAGTCCTAAAACTACAACTGTGGAACGTTCACGTATTATTGCTTATATTCCATTATTTATTGCTGCTGTTATGTTCTGGTCCATTCAAGAACAAGGCTCAACCATCCTTGCAAGTTATGCAGACAAACGTACTCAATTGGATTGGATGGGACTTGATATTTCGCCAGCATGGTTCCAATCTTTAAATCCATTATTTATTATCATATTTGCTCCTATATTTGCAGGGTTATGGGTTAAATTAGGAAAACGTCAGCCATCAGTACCACAAAAGTTTTCATTATCTTTATTATTTGCTGGTTTGTCATTCCTTGTTATTCTTATCCCAGCATACCTTGGAGGTACGGATTCTTTAGTTAGCCCAATGTGGCTAGTTCTTAGCTATTTAATTGTTGTATTTGGTGAATTGTGTATGTCACCTGTAGGATTATCTGCAACAACAAAATTAGCACCTGCAGCTTTCTCGGCACAAACCATGAGTTTATGGTTCTTAGCAAGTGCTGCAGCCCAAGCATTAAATGCGCAAGTTGTTAAATTTTATACACCTGAGAACGAAATGGCTTATTTCGGCGTTATCGGCGGAGCAGCAATCGTATTAAGTATTATCCTTTTCGCACTGGCTCCGAAAATCCAGGGCTTAATGAAAGGTATTCGATAAACTAAATTAAAGCAGTATTCCATTTAGTATGGGATACTGCTTTTTATATTTCACTTGTCTTTTTAGTATAAATCGCGTAAGATTAAATCGTACACGATTTATATTAAAAATCACTCCCTAGGAGGAAATACAATGAAATCCGTATATGATTTTAACGTGAAAATGGCGAATGGCGGAGAAAAGTCACTGGAAGATTACAAAGGCAAACCACTAATTATTGTAAATACAGCTAGCAAATGTGGTCTTACTCCTCAATTTAAAGGGCTACAAGAATTATATGAGAATTACAAAGATCAAGGATTAGAAATACTAGGTTTCCCTTGCGACCAATTTAATAATCAGGAATTCGATAATATTGATGAAACCACTCAGTTTTGTCAACTAAACTATGGTGTATCGTTTCCAATGTTTTCAAAAATAGATGTAAATGGCGATAACGCTGATCCTTTATTCCATTTTCTTAAAGAGCAGAAAAAGGGTTTACTTTCAAAAAATATTAAATGGAATTTCACCAAATTCCTTGTAGACCAAAATGGCCAGGTAGTTGAGCGATATGCTCCAACCACTGAACCCGCTAAAATAAAGAATGACTTAGAAAAATTATTAAAGTAACTAGGTGATAAGCATGGATGACTTTATGACATTAAAAAACCACCTCTGTTTCGCCGTTTATGAAACAGCTAGTGAATTTAATAAATTATATTCCAGTGTACTTCAGCCCTTTGGATTAACCTATCCCCAATATTTAGTCTTATTAGCACTATGGGAAGAAGATGGGGTCACATTGAAGGAATTAGGTGCTAAATTAAATTTAGGCACAGGTACATTGACTCCTATGATTTCACGGATGGAAGCGAACAACTGGCTAAAAAAAGAACGTTCGAAAGAGGATGAAAGAAAGGTTTTTATCTTTTTACAAGAGAAGGCTTTATCAGAAAAAATAACCATTGCCAGCAGGGTAGCGGAAGTCATTCAATCCTGTCGGATAGAACTAGAGGAATATGAACAATTAATGAAGCAATTGAATACGTTACAGAAAAAAGTGAGAGAAAGAATGATCTAACGGATCTTTGGTTATCTCAAAAAAATAATTCATAACCTCCACGTTTCGAGGAAATAGTAACAATATGAAACAAAGGAGGCGCTTTAAATGATTGATAGAAATAATAATGGTAATAATATGTTACCGTTTATTAATACCGATATCGATTCAAACAGTGATGTAAAATTAACTGAAGATCAATATGAGGTTTATGTGAACGGGAATTTTGTTGGGCGCAAAACACTTAAAACCCAAGGTGAAGATCTATCAGATATTGACGACTTTTTACGAAATCAAGGATTCAGTGACTTTACCACTTCCGTTGATGGTGACCATTATTCGATTCACGTCGATCATCAAGACGATGACCTTTCAAATGCCCTGTCTGTCTATTTTAATAATCGATAAACATACCATTTCTAAAACTAAGAGAGTCTTTCTTCATGAAAGACTCTCTTTCTCTAATTAGTGGATGGGTGCTTTCCTAGGAATGTAGAATAAAAGCCATATACGATTTATCCTCTTTAAAGTTCCAGTCAATAAAAATATCCTTGACTTGAGTATGAAAAATATCTTCAAACCTGCCATATCGATGAAAGTAACTTTTCTCCAATTCATCTTTAGTGAACTTAAGTTCGTTTTCAAATCCTTTATCAATTAACGCTTTTTCTATTTGAACAAGAATGCCTCTTCTTTCAATAAGGAAGATGGCAGGCGAAATCTGACAGGTATTGATTTCATCCGGTACTTTTTCAACTAGTAAGCTGATCCTCCCTACTTCCAACTCTAATCTTTGGAAATCAATATCGGTTTTAATTTTCTGACCTGCTTCTGTATCTAAAACAAAAATAAAGATGCCTGAGTTATTTGGAAAATTCCAATCATGGTAGTATTCTTCCACTTCAACATCAAATGTTATTTGTATAACTCCTTTTATTTCATCCAGCAGGTGATTAATAATGACGTTTCTTGCATGATCGACGTACTTGTTCTGGCCACGCTGTAACAAAATATCCTCCATAGGGGATAAAAATCCACCTATATAGGTGACAAGATAATTTTGAGATACTGTAGTATGACAGCTTCGAGGGCCCCTGCCAAATTTTTTTCTTAACAATTTGCTTATGTAGCTGCTAATATACTCTTCCTTTTTTAAATCAATCATTAAGCTTAACTCCTTCGTTTCCTAAATTGGAAGTGGCTGTTATATCCAATTAGTATGTACGAAAGCATGCTTTTTAAATTAATTCATTGTATATAATTTATTAAAGATAAAAACAAGATAATTTCTATTGTTTTTATAATCCCACATCATAAACATATCCTCAATCAACCTGTTAAAGAGGACTTCAAATTGTCCTTTATTTTCCCAATATCCTTTTTTGATTTCCAAAGATTGATGGAGCAATAATTCTACATTCCCTTTTTCATAAACTAATTTTTCAAGTGGTAATAGCACTTCTCTTGATTCAATTGCACAAATATTTTGTGTGAACTTTACAACTTTTAAGAAAGCAGGTTTTTTATAGTAACTAGACCCAACATTCTCAATTAAGATAATCAGATTCTTTTCAAGACTGCTGTCTATATTCTCCTCATGGTCCGATTGAGTATGATCTAACAGAAGAATTCCTGTGTTTTTATCATAATTCCAGTCATGATAGAAATATTCAAAGGATATCCCCAAGACCTTTGACACTTCCGGTAAGTATTCCTCCGTTACTGTATGGATAATGGAAGAACGAAAATTCACAGCCAATTCTAACTTGTCCTGTTTAAGTAATACTTCTTCAGCCGGGGTAATAAAATTTCGCATATACACGTAAAATCTATTACCTTTTAAGAATACATTACAGGTTTCTGGACCTTTTCCAAACCTGCGTTTGAGCAATTTACTAAAAGTACTGCTAAGATACACCAAACTTTCTTGATTTGATTTAATATTTATCTCTCCTTCCCAAATAAAAATGGCCTAACTTCAATAAGAAGTTAGGCCACGGTTCAGACGACTATTTTAATAGTTTCTTCCATTTACCACACAGTTTATGAATATTGTTTTTTATGTAAAAAAAGACTGCTTAAACTAATGACAGCAAGACATTAGACTTAGTCATCGTACCATAGTTTACTCTATCTCGCAATGAATTAAGAAGTGATTGGTAATTTCACTTCAATACAGGTCCCTTCTGTATTGCTTATTATATTAAGTTTCCCCTTATGTTCCTCGATGATTTCATTACTTATAAGCATCCCAAGCCCTGTTCCATATTCCTTCGTTGTAAAAAATGGCTCATTTATCCGTCTTAAAATCTCCGGGGGAATTCCACTGCCATGATCAATAATTCTAATATGAACACTTTCATTTAAGTGAATTCCTTCAACGATTAGCTTTCCCCCATCCTTCATCGCTTCTATCGCATTTTTAATATAGTTTATAAAAACTTGTTTCATTTGATTCTCGTCCCCAATAATCGATACCTCTAGAGCTTGGAAGTTTTTTATTACTTCAATATTTTTTAAAAGCGTCTGCGACTCCATCAACGTTAGGACTTTGTCTAACAGCAAACGTATATCCAATTTTTTGTAATTTATTTTGGTTGGCTTTGCAAGTACCATTAGTTCTTTTAGAATCGATTCAACTCGGTTGATCTCTGATTCTACGATTCTAAAATACGTCTTTTCTCCCTGATGCTCACCCATTATTAACTGCAGGAATCCCTTTATCGCGGTAATGGGATTACGAATTTCATGCGCAATCCCAGCTGCCAATTGACCTGCCGCTGCTTGTTTTTCCGACAGTAATTGTCTTTCTCTCTTAATCATTGTTATATCTTTTAATACTACGTAATTCCCTACCACTTCATTATTAAAAAGGATTGGAAAAGTAGTTACATTTACATCAATCGGATTACCAGGTCTAAGAGTGATTTTAGAATCAAAATTCACAAGTTGTTCCCGTTGTTTTTCATTAAAAAAAGCTAGCGTGTCACTTAAAGCAGAAGAGATAAAGATATCACTCAAATTCATATTCTTTAAATCGTTTTTAGAGTATTGCAAAAGTTCTTCGCAAACATTGTTCACATACACTAATTGACCAGACATGTTTACTATAAAGAATGGATCAGTGTTTTTTGAAAGTACTGAGAAATCTTTATCTACATTCACATCGACATATATTTCAAGTAAAAAGTTCAATCGTTTCATTTCATCTTTATTCATTTAACTACCTTCCCTCCCAATTTCAACTATAATAAAAAAAGCCAAAATAAGCGTAGATAACCCTACGTCTTATTTTGGCTTAAAATCTAGCATCTACATATCTAGAAAATCATTACCGAGTAATAATAAAAGAATCTCAAAATTGAAAAAGAATTGTAATTAGTAGAATAGAGCATGTGTCCCTATATCCATCTTAAATAATAAACTATTTTGAGCAAATTTTCAAATAATAATGATTATTCATCTGTATCAAGCTCTCAGAAACTAGTGATATTGAATAAGAGCCCATTTGTTTATAAATGAACTCTTTTATGATTATTGATTTAAAGTACTTTAACTTTCATATAAAAAGTAGTTGCGTAGTAAATAAGAAACCCATTTTGTCTGTGGATGATTTCGGATATTTTCTATTAATCCCTTCACAATCGCTCTTGGTAGAGTTGGTTCTAGTAACTCCTTTTTCAAGAGCATTAAGGATTCATGCTCAATCGATTCTTCTATTTCTACTTTTTGAATCATTTCTAGAAGTTGTTCCCTCGTTAACTCTTCGCCCGGTATTTCGCCTAACATCTGGATAAGATCTTTTGTAATAAAAGGGACAGTGGAATTTCTCGCAACTAGATTTGTTTTTTCCACTAACGATTGTGACAGCAATTTCAAATCTAACGGCACGTTATAGAATAAAAACAACTGTGAATACATACTCATAAAGCCTTTAATACAAAAAACCAAATCATATTTTGTATCTCTTACCACATGTTCGTCATACAGTCGTTCCACCATTGATAAAATAGTCTTCTCCATTAATCTGTCGTAGTATCGCATTTTTAATATGAAGGATTCATCAAAAGATCGCGATTGCTCCTTGATAAGAATTCTCCCAAAATCTGAATGCTTTTGAAAAGAGTCAAAGATCGCATAATAAAATTCATATAGAAGATCTTGATCACTGTTAACATTTCTGACTAGGTAGTCAATATCCGAGGTAATCTGAATCATAAAGTGATCAATTATCTCGATAATTAATTCATCTTTTGACTTAAAAGATAGATAAAAAGCACCTTTAGAAATGCCGCAATGTTCTGTTATTTGCTGGACAGATGTAGCTTCAAAACCCTGTTTAGCAAAGAGCTCTATCGCCTTTTCCATTATTAATTGTTTTTTCATCGTTCATTCTTCACTCCTAGGTTCAATCATTGACAGATGACCGGTTAGTCAGTATTATAAGTAAATGGGTTAGATAAGTCAAATAAGGGTAGGTGTAAGTGTGAAAGGTTTAGTCAACTTTGTTCTAGGAAATAAACTAGCAGTATGGTTACTTACAATCATTATTACGGTATCTGGTATTTATTCAGGTACAAAAATGAATATGGAGACGATTCCCGATATCTCAATTCCATACTTAATGGTAATGGACGTATATCCTGGCGCAACTCCAGAGCAAGTGATGGAAGATGTCTCCAAACCTTTAGAGAAAGCGATAGAAAACCTAAAAGGTGTAAAATCGGTTTATTCCAATTCAAATGCTAACATGTCAAGTATTCAAGTGGAATATGAATACGGTGAAGATATGGACGAAGCAAACCGAGCTTTAAAATCCGCGCTAGAGGCAGTGAAGCTGCCAGAAAATGCACAAGAACCAATTATTACTGCAATTAGCATGAACATGATGCCCGTTGCGGCACTTAGTATCAGTAGTACAACAGAGGATATTGTTGAATTAACGTCAACCGTTGAGGATACTATCCTTCCAAAAATCGAGAAACTTGATGGTGTTGCTTCTGCGACCATTACAGGTCAACATATTGAAGAAGTTCAGCTTACGTATAACGAAGCAAAAATGGCTGAATATGGGTTAAAAGAAGATACTGTTAAGCAAATGATCCAAGCAAGTGACCTAGCGGTTTCATTAGGCCTTTACGAATTTGAAGCAGGCGAACAAGCTGTAGCAATAGACGGAAAGTTCATGACCGCTGATGAATTAAAGGAAATGCTGATTCCTGTAACTCCATCAGCAGCACAACCTTCACCATTTGTGAAGCTTAGCGACATCGCTGAAATTGAAGTCGTTGGTAAAGTACAATCGATTTCACGTACGAATGGTGAAAATGCGATTGCGATTCAAATTGTTAAAGGTCAAGAAGCAAACACAGTGGATGTTGTAAACAGTGTAAAGGATTTAATCAAGGAACAAAAGGAAAAAATTGATGGTCTTGTCATTGATTTATCACTCGACCAAGGTGCTCCAATTGAAAAGTCAGTTTCAACGATGGTTGAAAAGGCATTATTCGGTGGTTTAATCGCCGTATTAATTATCCTTTTATTCCTGCGTGATTTTAAATCAACCATTATTTCGATCGTATCTATTCCGGTTTCCATTTTCATGGCATTCCTGCTGCTCAACTGGATGGAAATTACTCTAAATATCATGACGCTTGGTGCCGTTACGGTTGCCATCGGTCGTGTAATCGATGACTCGATTGTAGTTGTTGAAAATATTTATCGACGCCTTCATTTAAAGGAAGAAAAATTATCAGGTCGTGCGCTTGTACGTGAAGCGACAATTGAAATGTTCAAACCAATCCTGTCATCAACTTTAGTAACGGTTGCTGTATTTGCACCGCTTATCTTTGTTGGCGGAATGGTCGGCGAGTTATTCATGCCGTTCGCATTAACGATGACATTTGCTCTTGGCGCTTCGTTAATCGTTGCGATTACAATTGTTCCTGCGCTATCTCACTTCTTATTTAAGAAAAAATTATATGGTGAGAAGATAGCAAGCAGCCATAAAGAAGTTGGTAAATTAGCGAACTGGTACAAAGGTGTCCTTGGCTGGACACTAAACCATAAAGTTATTACTTCGGTTATTGCGGTTGTTTTATTAGCAGGGAGTTTGGCGTTAACACCACTAATCGGTTTTAGTTTCATGGGTAGTGAAGAAGAAAAGGTTATGTACTTAACATACACACCTAAGGCTGGCGAATTGAAAGATGAAACATTAGCGAACGTAGCAGCCGTAGAAGAAGAAATGTTAAAACGTGATGATATCGATATTGTCCAGATCTCTGTAACGGAGAGTGGAGATCCGATGGCCGCGATGATGGGCGGCGGCGGCGATGGTGCATTGATGTACCTAATTTTCGACCCAGAAATGGATAACTTCCCAGAAGCCCGTGAAGAAGTTGAAGAGTATGTGTTCAATATTGGTCAAACAGGCGAATGGAAGAGCCAAAACTTCACTTCTATGTCGATGTCAACAAATGAAGTTAGTTACACTTTCTATAGCGAAGATTTAGATAAACTAAATGAAGCAGTAAAAATGGTCGAAGGCGTTCTTAGCAAAAATGATGGCTTAGAAGATGTTTCTTCAAGTGCTGAGGAAGCATACGTTGAATATACATTCAAAGTAGAACAAGATGAATTGCTGCAGTATGGTTTGACAACTGGGCAAATCGTTATGATGTTAAACCCAATGAAGACTCAAGATGTATTAACAACGGTTGAAAAGGACGGTAACGAATTAGAAGTAATCGTTCAGCAGGAACAAGCTGCGCAGCCAAAATCCATTGACGATATTTTAGCAACTCAAGTACCGACAGCACTTGGTACGACAATGCCTCTTTCTGAACTAGTAACAGTTGAAAAAGGTACTACACTGAACACACTTGCACGCAGCAAAGGTGAATACTATGCAACGGTTTCAGGAAAGATCCTTGATGAAGATATTTCAAAAGCAACAGCTGAAGTAGATAAGGAAATTGATAAATTAGATTTACCTAAAGGTGTTACCATCGGCGTTGCTGGTGTTCAGGCAGATATGACGGAGACATTCACACAGCTAGGTATGGCGATGCTAGCAGCGATTGCAATTGTGTACTTTATCCTTGTCGTAACCTTCCGTGAAGGTGTTGCACCATTTGCTATTCTCTTCTCATTACCATTTGCAGTAATTGGTTCTTTTGTTGGTTTATTAATCGCAGGTGAAACCATTTCTGTATCTGTCATGATGGGATTATTGATGTTAATTGGTATTGTTGTAACGAATGCGATTGTACTTGTTGACCGGATTATTCATATGGAACGTGATGGTATGACGATGCGTGAAGCAGTACTAGAAGCTGGCGCAACACGTCTACGTCCAATCTTGATGACAGCTATTGCAACGATCGGTGCGTTAATTCCACTTGCAATCGGTCAAGGCGGCGGCGGTTTGATCTCGAAAGGTCTTGGCATTACTGTAATCGGCGGTTTAACAAGTTCAACACTATTAACGTTAATTGTTGTCCCAATCGTTTATGAAGTATTATCTAAGATGTTCAAGAAAAATCGTAAAGATATTATAGAAGACTAATTTAAAAGCCCTGCTAGGTGACAATGTCACTAATGCAGGGCTTTTTATTATTTACTACCAAACAAACAATCCAACAATCATCGCACTTAACAGAGAAACAGTAATTCCACTGACAAGAAGCTTCCATACGTTCTTACCAATAATTGCTGAATTCCCCTCCCCTAGAACTGAATTAAACGTTCCATAAATCATACCCACCGTACTAAAATTCGCAAATGATGTTAAAAATGTCGTTGCAACCGCTACCGTATGTGGTGACAAAATATCCAACTGATTTTTCAGATCCATCATGGCAACAAATTCATTCGTTGCTAATTTTATTCCCATTAGCTGAGCTACATAAAGAGCATCCTTTACTGGCAATCCAAGTAAAAAAGCAAATGGACTAAAGATATACGAGAAGATTTTTTGAATAGTTAGTCCACTGATTATTACCCCTAATATTCCATTAAGTGCAGCTGTTAACGCTACGTATCCAATAACCATCGCTAAAATTACGATTACCATATTCATACCCACTAACATACTGTTAGAAATGGTTGAGAAAAAATCCTTCTTCTCTGATTTTGGTGGTTCATAAATAATATCTTCCTCTTTCGGCACGGTGATTGGATTTAAGATGCTGACAACAATAAGAGCATTTAAACAATTCAATGGAATGGCACTAAAAACATATGTGGCTGGAACCATTGATAAATACGCACCTATAATTGAGCCGCTGATACTGCTCATACTCATAATTCCAAAAGTAAGTAACCGATAATCCTTTAAAACAGACAGTTGATTACGAATGACAGCTAATGCTTCCGTGTTTCCTAAGAACATCATTTGAATGGAGAAAAAGCTTTCTAACTTGGGCATTTTTGAAACCTTAGAAATTAGCCAACCCACTTTATCAATAATCCACGTTAAAATACCAAAATAAGATAAAATATCAAAAAACGTCACAATAAAGATAATTGGCAACAGAGCACTGAAGAAAAAGTCAATTGTCTCATTTGCCATGGCACTTGGAAACACAAAAGCTATCCCTTCACTTGCACAGGCAATTAACCAGGTGAAGAAAGCGGCAATTTGATTAATAAGCCAACTGCCTATGGTTGTTCCTAACATAAACCAAGTAATTAACAATTCAACTACAATAAGCGAGAAAATCGCTTTCCATTTAACTTCTTTCTTTTGGGGAGAACATAAAAATACAACCCCCATCACAACAAAAAAGCCTATAAGGTTAATTAAAAAATACATATAAGCAACTCCTAGTTGTTAATCAATATAAAAAGCCCTTTCTCTCATTATTACCAACAAAAGGGTAAAGAATGAAAAAAAGAGCTTCTCCAAAAATTTTAAGGTTTTAATAAAACTTTCCCTGTACTTTTTCGGCTTTCCAGTAACGTATGTGCTTTAGCACCATCCTTTAAAGAAAAAGTAGTTGGTTCTTGGACGTGAATTTTCCCTTCAACAATCCAATCAAATAATTGTTTTGAGCGTGATGTTCTTTCTTCTAATGAAGTAAGAACATTCCAAAGGTCCCCGCCAGTTAGTGTTTTCGAAGTGTCCATGAGCATCCGAGGATCAACTGGAGCAGGGTCTCCCCCTGCCATGCCATAAAAAACAACAGTACCTCCAACTTTAGCAACTCCAAAGCTTTTTAGAAGAGTAGAACCTACAGAATCATAAACAACGTCCACACCATAACCATTTGTTACCTTCTTTACTTCCTCAATCCAGTTATCATTGTATAAAAACACATGATCCGCTCCTGCTGAATATGCAGCTTTTGATTTCTCTTTTGTAGAGGTAAGACCAAATACCTGCCCGCCTAATAATTTTGCAATTTGAATAAGAATTTGACCAACTCCGCCTGCAGAAGCATGGACTAGGATTGATTTTCCTTCTTTCACTTCATAACTGTCTTTTGTTAGGTAGTGGGCTGTTAAACCTTGTAGTAAAACAGCCGAAGCCGTTTCAAATGATATCTCATCTGGTATTGGAATGGCCTTTTCTAAAGGAACTGAGACTAACTCAGCATTCGCAAACGGCACATCTGCAAAGGCAATTCGATCTCCAACTTTAATAGTCGTAATACCAACACCAACTTCTTCTACAATTCCTGAACCCTCATAACCCAATATATAAGGGGGATCACCAGCTAGATGATAATTCCCTTTCCGACGGTATATATCTGCAAAATTTAATCCAATCGCCTTCATCCTTACCAAGATTTCATTTTCACTAATGACTGGATCAGGGATATCTTTATATTGTAATACCTCGGGTCCACCGAAACGTTCAAAGATAAGTGCTTTCATTCTTCTGCACCTCGATTCAAAAATATATTTCACATTGTATAGTTTTTTACGAGGAGATACAAAAAAACCGCTTATAAAATGGGCGATAAGACAACTACTGACAGTATTTCTCATAATCAAACGTTTGATTAAATTTGCACAAGCCCTTTAAAAGAATGAACTTTGAGTTATTTTCGGGGAAATTTTTGTCATGAAGACGGCTTGATTTTCGCTAAAAACCTCCAGAGGCAGTCAAAAAAAATAAGGTAATACAAACTATAACGATTTTTGACAAATTACTATGTTACTCAAACGTTTGATTAGCAGGGGCTAAAATCCTTCCAAATAAGGCTTTAGCCCCTAAATCAGATAAAATGAATGTCGGATTATACGGAAAATCTTCCTTCTGATTTTCTACTTTAAGTTTAAGGTGCTGTAAAATCCTCCTAGATGTGAACCATTTTTACAGGTTCTTATCGCCATAAAAAAATGCAATGTATCCATTAAATAGGACACACTGCATTGTTTATCTTCAATTACTTGTTATTAAACACAATAATTTCTAGCCAAGAAGAACTAAGGGCATTCTTATAAGATAATTGGTAGGAAACAATAAAAGAGGTATTTAAACCTTTTAACACTTCTTCATTTACTTACACACAAAATTTTCCCTCTTTATATTCTTTGAAGGTCTTATAATGAAGGGTATGTAATTTCAGAAGGAGGAGTTCTATAGTACTTAATAAATTCAGACAGATTTTGTGTTTTCATGGGCTTCCCTGTCTGAATGATGCTTACATTCAGACAGGTCTGGAGAGATTCCTAGACGATAAAAAGCCCTGGAGGTGACAGACATCACCTTTCAGGGCTCTTTTACTATTATCCTCTTTATAATTCTCCACCGTTGGTTGCGATGACATTCTTATACCACTCAAAGCTTTTCTTTTTCTTTCTTTCTAATGTACCATTACCATAATCATCTTGGTCCACATAAATGAAGCCATAACGTTTTGACATTTCAGATGTGCTTGCACTGATTAAATCAATACAGCCCCAGCTTGTGTAGCCCATAACTTCTACTCCATCTTTGATGGCTTCTCCCATTTGTTCAATATGGGCACGTAAATAATCAATCCGATAATCATCATTGATTGAACCATCTTCTTCTACCTTATCGTAGGCTCCTAAACCATTTTCCACTATAAATAAAGGAACTTGATAACGATCGTACATTTTCTTTAAGGTAATCCTTAAACCTTTAGGATCAATTTGCCAGCCCCAGTCAGATGCTTCTAAATAAGGGTTTTTAATACCACTGAAGAAGTTTCCTTTTTCTTTTAATCGATCAGGATTGCCACTCGTCACCATCGTCATATAGTAACTAAATGATAAGAAGTCTACTGGATGCTGCAACAAGATTTCTTCATCTCCTGGTACCATCTCAATTTGGATATTATTTTTCTCAAAATAGCTCAGCATATAGCTTGGATAATACCCTCGTACTTGAACGTCTGTGAAGAATAAGTTCTTTTGATCTTCTTCTAACGCCGCTAAAACATCATCAGGACTGCATGTTTCTGGATATACTTCCATACGAGCCAGCATACAGCCAATCATCGCTTCTGGAATGATTTCATGACATGCTTTTACCGCCCGTGCACTTGCCACAAATTGATGGTGAAGCGCTTGATAAACAGCTTGTTCCTTATTCTCGACAGAGTCCACAAGAATCCCGCTGCCAATATACGGAGAAATGGTTGTTACATTAATTTCGTTAAATGTTAACCAGTATTTTACCTTGCCTTTATAGCGATTAAATACAGTTTGGGCATAATGAACAAAATAATCTACTAGGCGGCGGTCAGTCCAGCCATTATATTTTTGCACCAGGTTAAGTGGCATTTCATAGTGAGATAGAGTCACTAAAGGCTCGATTCCATACTTTAATAGTTCATCAAATACTCTGTCGTAGAAGGCCAGTCCTTCTTCATTCGCTGCTAACTCGTCACCATTTGGGAAAATACGCGGCCAAGAAATCGACATACGGAATGTTTTAAAGCCCATTTCGGCAAACAATGCAATGTCTTCTTTATAGCGATGATAAAAATCAATTCCACGTCGTTTTGGAAAGTTGTCTCCTTCCTTACCCGCTAATAACGCTTCTAATTCCTCTTCACTTCTGACATCCATCTCAATGTCATTTCTTTCTTCTTTCGGAATAAAAGAAACCATATCAAAAATTGATAATCCTTTGCCGCCTTCATTATAAGCCCCTTCTAATTGGTTAGCAGCAGTTGCTCCGCCCCATAAAAATCCTTCTGGAAAACGTTTCTCTCCCATTTGAATACCTCCTAATAAATTAAATATTTCGTGTTGGCTTTTTAAGAGTTAATGTTTGCCTTTACTACAATGAATAAGATAATCATACTATCATCCAACAAAAAAAACTGGTCTATTTAAGACCAGTTGAAGCTAGTTAGATTTCCAAAAAACGCTGATAACGATTGGTTAAAACATCAAACAATCGCAATAGGGTATAACTGCTAACACTACTATTCTCAATTCTTCCGCATTGTATAATTTCATCGAATATATTCAAGTGAATCAGTTCACTTGAAAAAGTAATGAGCAATTTCTTCCCTTTAGCAGTTTTGATTTTTTCAATGATGGGAAAATGTTTAGAAAGGATATTCCCTTGAATGGAAATCGTTATAATCATATCCTCATCCGATAAATCCGATAATGCGTCTATTTGTTTAAATAGATTGGTATCACATTCGCATAACTTTCCAAGAAGGAATAGTTTTTTTTGCAATTCCATCGCTTGAATCTGATTTTTTTCAAAACCCAAGATTACAATTCTTCGCGATTGCTTAATTTGCTTGGCAATCTGATCAATTTGTGATGTGGGGATATGATCTATCATTTCAATATTTTCATTTAGTTGTTTAAAAAACATCGGTGTACTTAATTCTGAATCATGGTTTTCATGGAAAGAGGTTCCCAATGGAACAGCAACACTATTTCTTAGGTTTGAAAAATTCTTAAAACCAATTCTTTTGCAAAAACGATTAATGGTCGAAGGTGCCACATTACACGCCTCTGCAACGGTATCTAATGAAAAACTCTCAATATGATTAATTTGTTCCAAAAGACTTTTTGCTAAGTAATAATTTATATCCTTATTTAGAGAATTATTTATATATGCCAAAAGAGTATATATTAGCTGCTCCACTATTCCCACCTCACCTAAAAAAATTCTAACACACTTTACAAAGCAAAAAGGCAGCCAACTGGTTGCCTTTTTTATATGGAATTCTCTTTATCCCCTATATTTTATAGCCAATCCTTTTAAAAAATTTCTGGCGTATTTATCAAGGCACTGCTTATAATTCTTATGGCCTTCTTTTCTTAATATCGCGCTTAATTCACCTTTTGTTACTGTTATTCCAGCTTTATCAAATATATCAAGCATATCTTCACTCGTTAACGCTAACGCAATCTTTACCTTCTTTAATAACTGGTTATTAATACTTTCTTTACTCTTTTGCGGTATCGGTGTATCAGGCTGTCCTGGCTTTGGTTCCTGCTTGCCTCTTTTGAAAGTAATAAAGCCATTTAAAAATGATTCCAACATACTATTACTGCATTTAATATGCTCCTCATCTTCAGCTATATCCTCTTCATAATAATCTTCATCCTCGTAACTGTCCTTTGGTTTTGTAAGGATTTTCAGCACATCGTCTTTTGTTACCTTAATGCCGCCTAGTTCAAAAATCTCAACCATATCTGTATTTTTTATATCTAATGCATAACGTAATCGAATTAATATATCATTATTCTCCATTAATAACCCTCCAAAAAAATTACAATATGTATAGCACAAGTATATCCGTTCCAAATGTCAGACAGTCATTTTCCAACTGGATAATGCTAACCAGTTCTCCTGCTGCTTATAATCGGGGAGTATTTTACCAACAAGCCTCCAAAAGGAGCGATCATGATTCAGGTGAACCATATGGCACATTTCGTGGACGACTACATAGTCAATTACTTGTTGTGGTGCCATCGCCAGCTTCCAATTAAACGTTAACTGCTGCTTCGAATCACAGGTTCCCCAGTTTGCCTTATTATCGGTAATCCTTATAGACCGTGGCTTTGATTTAAAATTGCTTTGATAAGACTTGATACTCCTCTCGACTAACATCTTACACTGCTGATAGTAAAACCGTTTTAATGCTTGTCTTATTTTTTCATCTTCAAGTTGTTTTACAAATATATGTAACTTTTCCTCTGCAAACACTGCATGGTCCTGTTCAATAGTAGTATCTTGAAAAATCTGAATGGGATACTCTCTTCCTAAATAAAGAAAACTCTCACCATGATCATAGGTCTTCACCTTTGACCCTAGGGTTCTATCCTTCATTTCTTTTCGTTTTTGCTGGATCCAATCCCACTTTTCCTCTATAGCCTGAATCACATGTTCATCGGAAGTCCCTTTAGGAGCCTGAACTTCAACATTTCCATAAAGATCGATAGAAATGCTCATGGATGTACGCTTTTTATATTTTATCTCAAAACGAATTGTCTGCCCTAAATAATTATGAATCATTCCAAACCCCTCTATTAGCGCTCGCATTATTACTAAACTTAAACATATTTCGACAATTGAATCAAGTTGGATTACCCGAATTACGTCATTAAATGTAAATATATGTGTTTTTTCAACTCGAAGAATAGTATTATAGAATAGTCATATTTAGATAGATTAATAGCAAGAAAGGAGAAAAAATGAAATTCAGTAAAGTAATAGCGGTAATTTTGATGGCTGCAATTGTAGTGCTCGTGTTTGCAAAACTTCCACTATATACATCAGCACAAACAAATTCTGCCATAGGGCACATGGATAAGCCCATTTCCGGAACAACTCTAAATGGGATCCAAAATGTATATGGTTGGTTTCTAGATGGCAGTGGAGTCGCAAAAATAGAAGTATTAGTGGATGGTGCCGTTGCTGGACAGGCAGTTTATGGGGATTCACGACCTGATGTCAAGAAGGCTTACCCTCACTATAACAATGGAAATTCCGGTTTTCACTATGCTCTTGACACCACAAGATTTCCTGATGGCCAACATACGGTTATGATTAGGGAAACTAGTAAGAATGGTCAGGTCACTACCTTACCTTCCAACACGATTACTATTGATAATGCCTTAGGATATATAGATAAACCGAGTTCTGGTTCTACATTAACCGGAACCCAAAAGGTATATGGGTGGTTCTTGGATGAAAGTGGCGTCGCAAAAATAGAAATTTTGGTGGACGGTACTTTGGTTGGACAGGCAGCATATGGGGATGCGCGACCGGATGTAGAAAAGTTTTATCCCGGGTTCAACAATGGATCAGCAGGCTTTCATTATAACCTCGATACGACCAAATTCCCTGATGGGGAACATACGTTGACAATTAAGGAAACGGGTAAGAACGGCCAAGTCACACTATTGAATGCTGGTAAGATAACTGTTGATAATGCCTTAGGATATTTGGATAAACCCGGTTCTGGCTCGATCGTAAATGGGACCCAAAACGTTTATGGCTGGTTTTTGGATAAGAGTGGTGTCGCCACTATAGAAGTTTTGGTGGATGGTGCTGTTGTTGGACAGGCGACCTACGGGGATGCGCGACCTGATGTTAAGAAGTTTTACCCTCAATTTAATAATGGGGAATCTGGTTTTCATTACGCTCTTGACACAACCAAATTTCCTGATGGCCAGCATACCGTTACGATCAGGGAAACGGGTAAGAACGGTCAGATTACAACATTACCTTCAAGGTCGATAAATGTTGAAAATGCTCTAGGATTCATGGATAAGCCAGGGTCTGGTGCGATCATAAATGGGACCCAAAATGTTTATGGCTGGTTTTTGGATGAAAGTGGAGTTGCAGCTATAGAGGTATTGGTTGACGATACGGTCGTTGGTCATGCCGTCTATGGCGATGCACGACCTGATGTCCAAAGATTTTATCCTCAATACAATAATGGAAAGTCAGGTTTTCATTTCGCTCTGGACACGACCAAATTTACTGATGGCCCGCATACTGTTACAGTTAGGGAAATTGGCAAGAACGGTACAGTCACGACATTGCCTGCAAGTACTGTAACAATAAAAAATGCCTTAGGATTTTTAGATAGTCCGGTGCCTGGCACAACCCTTAGAGGTACTCATAACGTATATGGCTGGTTTTTGGATGGACACGGCGTCCAAACGATTGAAGTATTGGTGGACGGAAATGTGGCTGGTCAGGCGGTTTATGGGGATGCACGATCAGATGTCCAACAATTTTACCCTCAATTCAACAATGGGAAAGCAGGATTTCATTATACTCTGGACACAACCAAATTTCCTGATGGCCAACATACGATTGCAATTAGAGAAACTAGTAAGGACGGCACGGTCACAACCTTACCAGCTAATACTGTAACGTTCAATCAAAAAGCCTATACAGTATTTTTAGATCCCGGACATGGCGGTACTGATCCTGGTGCGATGGCTGGTGGATATAAGGAAGCAAATTTGAATTTAGCTGTAGCCAAAAAAGTTAAAACATTATTAGTAAACCGAGGCTATACTGTATATATGTCCCGTGAAGACACTACCACTACAGTATCCTTACTTGAACGTTCTCAAATGGCAAATGATTTAAATCCAGATATTTTTGTTAGTATTCATACTAACTCTACAGCAGGCGGAGAAACTTCTGCCAATGGGATTGAGTCCTATTTTTATAAATACTTTCCAGAATATCCTCCAAAAATCAATGAGGATATGCATGATGATCCTGATAGAATAGCGAAAAGTATCTCACTTACAAACATCATTCAGGAAAATTTAGTTGATTATTCGGGGGCAAATGACCGTGGAACGGCTGGCGATACATTCTCGGTTCTCCGTGAATCTGCTATGCCTGCAACTTTAATTGAGATGGGCTTTATTAACAATACACGCGAGCGCCAAAAATTAATTACAGATTCATATCAAAATACACTAGCAAAAGCAATTGCTGATGGTATTGTTGAGTACTTCAAAAGCTTATAAAACTAAAATATCAGAAGCAAATAGAAGCCTAGAAATCATAATAGATTCCTAGGCTTCTTTCATTATCAACGTTTATGTAACGCATTCCACTGCTTGACTAAACGCTTCGGTGCCGCTCGTAAATAGGCTTCTTGAATTAAATCGGTCAGTTCATCCCAGTTTTCCTCAATTGGATTTTGGATTGATACCCATCCGTGCTGCCCTATATAGGGCGTTTTGAAAAAATGCTCTTTCTGCAGTAAAATCTCCTGTGTTTCCCGGTCAGACTTGAACGATATACTGAATCCTTTTTCGCTTTCACCTGATATCACAAATGATTTTCCATTGATTTTAAACGTATTATGACCAAACCCATCAATGTTTTCAGAAGCTTCCGGCAGTGCAAGACAAATTTTCCGTACGTTTTCTAGCATACCTTCCGTGTCTTGTAATTTCATATTCTTAATTACCTATTTGGCATTCGCATCAGGTTGATGAATTCCAAAAACATTTCCTTCCGGATCTATATAATATCCTTGCCACGCCATTCCAGGTAAAGCATATTTAGGCATCGCTATCTTACCGCCATTCTCAATAATTTTTGCTTCCGTTGAATCGTAATCTTCCACTCCCATAGTGCAGGCAAATCCATTTAATGCTTGACCTGCTTCCGGTGGAGCACTTTGACGCTGCATCAACGCACCATTGATTCCAAGATCATTTTCATCTCCAGTCACTGCCCCAAAGTAAGGCATTCCTGCATAATCCGTCCAATCTTGAAATGTCCAGCCAAATACCTCTCCATAAAACTGCTTCGCCCGATCCATGTCACTCACATGAATTTCGAAATGAATTAATCTTCCCATAATAACCTCCCGATTTTAAAAGTTTTCGCATCTAGTAAATATATATATTTCCTCTTTATTATAGGATAATTGTGCGAATATATACAATTTTTAAATAAAAGTAATATTTTCTGTTAAACCATTGGTTCCTAGAAAATATATAATTAATTTTCCCTAATTCATATTGAAGGAATGTCATGGAAGTTCCAGGTCTCCTTTACTCAATATCATCATATGGTCAATGACCAGATTACCATTTGAATATCCGCTTCCATTTACAGAACCTTCTGGAAAGATTTCTTTTTCCGATTGATCATATGGAATCCACCCAAAAAACATGTTTACTTCTGGGAAGTGATTGAAAAACGGATTAGTTTTTTGTGTTGATTCTACTTCTAAGACAGCATTCATAAAACCCGTCCATTCATCAGGAAGTTCCATCACTCCATATGACTTTTCTTGTAGAGAGGCTTTCTTCTCCATTTGCACTCTTGGAACGTAATTATCTATCCCCTCTGTAATCTGATATCCCCTGTCTCTAATTAAAAAATAAGTAATAGAACTCAATTGATCTTCAGGGTGAATATTCCAAACTATATGAAACGATGAAGGATCCTTTCTATTAATCTTCCATATCTTTGGTTCCCCTTTTGTATCAATCGTCAGAACCGTCCATTTATGCTTTTTCCATACCCAGTAACTTAGACCATAATTATCTTTCTTTGATATAAATGGAACTACCACATGGCGTTCTTCGACTGGGATCGTGTCTTGAATAACACTTGCTGACACTTCAGGGAAGACCCTATTAATCTCTTTTACTAATTGCTCATTTGTTGGAAAGGGAACAGGTTTTGCAAAGTAAAACCAATACATCGTGAAGGATGACAGTAAACCAAGTACACCTAAACCTGAAAGGGTCCATAGCTTTCTCTTTGTCACTTTTATTCGCCCTCCTTGATTAGTGAATTTTCAGAGCGAAAATAAAGTTGTTTATTCTGTGTTGATAGTAGGATTCCTTTTCCATCCTCTTCAAGATAAATAATGGTTTGGAAACCACTTCCCCATTTAGGTGAAGTGCCTATGAGTTGAAACGGAAACCGTTCCATCTTATTATTTGATTCAGCATTCATAAATGTTTCTTCGTACCACTGATTACTATAAATCGGTTCTTGTTTCATTTTATGAAGTTGCTCCAATAATTTTTCTTTATTTAGAGTAAAATCCTTTGCTGAAGGATGAATTGGAATAATAGAGGCATTCTCAACAGTTGTGATATATGTAGAAAGTTCGTTTTCTGGGTAGATCGCATGATGAACTGGGATTACTGCTAAGGTTGAGAGGAGGAATATAAAATTCGCCAAATATCCTAACCAGGCAAATGATCGATAAATTTGCCATCGTTCTCCCTTTCCTTTAAAAGCAAAATACAATATCCATACACCCAGAGGTAAAATTGGGATCTTAATCATCGTATCAAACATACTCCAATTAAAGGAAAAAGAAAAAAGCCCAATAAATAATACAATTAAAATCTTCCATACCTTTGGTTTTTCCATTTGTTTTTGATAGGTTCGATAGGTCAAATAACCAATAACACTCCATGCTAATATTCCAATTAGTATGGTTACGACGTTAAAAGTAAAATCAAAATTTATTATCACTACAACCACCTACACATTCTCTTGGTATCATTACATGGAATCCTCATCCTATTTTACCATATTAAGTAACCCCATCTAAATATGCTAATTTGGTTTGTCCAATGAATTAGAATCTTTGACTACTTTCAAAAACATTTCATTTGTTCCATTTAAAAAACAGCTCCTCGCATTAGTTAAATATTAAATGAGATTTTATCACCACTCAAATTTAGAATTAATATCCCTCCGGATCATACTTTGCTTTTTCCTTCCGTCAACTAGACAGAATATTTAGTTTTCTAAGTATAAACTTTAGTTTGTCATGGTTAATTGTTTGTGGCACCAAGATAGAATTATAGAATGAGAGGAGGTTTGCCACTATTAAAGTGCTTTACCCGTTATATCTAAAAATCCTTTATGGGGGAATGCAGAAAATGAGGAGAAAGTTGAAAAGACTTATTTCATTACTTCTTGTGGCTATTTTGATAATCCCGTCAAGCTGGATTACACAGGCTGCAGCAGCGGAAACCAATAATGATATTCCAGTTCTACTGTATCATCGAATTGTTGAAAATCCTACTAATCAGTGGACGGATACCAGCATTGAAATGTTTAAGAAGACTATGCAGCATTTATATGATAACGGTTACAACACCTTGTCAGCAGAACAATATGTGAGGATCATGGAAGGAAAGGAAACGGCTCCTAAAAATCCGATACTATTAACGTTTGACGATGGTACTCCTGAATTCATTACCAATGCTCTTCCAGTATTAAAGCAATATAACATGAAAGCTGTTCTGTTTATTGTCAGTGACTGGATAGGCGGCGGTTTCAGCATGCCAAAAGAACAGCTGCAAAGTTTAGCGAATGAACCATCTTTAAGTCTCGAAAATCATACGAAAACCCATGACGGTGCTATTTGGGGAACTAATGGCGGTGTACGAAGTACTATAACGAAAGAACAGGCTGAGGACCAAATTAAATCAGCAAATACTTATCTTAAAAGCATTACAGGTAAAGACCCAGTTCTAATGGCATACCCTTATGGGAGCTATAATGATATTACAAAACTAGTAAACCAAGAAAATGGTATTAAATACGCATTTAGAGTTGGATATCCTAATGAAGATAATTATGCTATGGGTCGTCACTATGTAACAACCCAAAGTGTGGCTCAAATTGCCCAAATGATTGGCGGCCCAGCACCGGCTCCGGTCGACGAACCGAGGATAGAGACAGTCTATCATGAACCCTTTGCCAGTGGCGCAGGTGTTGCAGGACCAGCGGGCAATGCACAAGTAGCACACGTTTCCGATAAGGTATTTGCTGGCAATAGCGATGGAAAAGCCATCTCTGTTAGCGGCAGAACGAACAACTGGGACGGCGTTGATATCCCATTCAGCAATGTGGGTATGGAAAATGGCAAAACTTATACGATTACAGTTACTGGTTTTGTTGACAGCAGTGTGAGTGTTCCTGAAGGTGCACAAGTGTTGCTTCAGAATGTAGACAGCTATAACGGGTTGTATGTAGCGGCAGATTTTGCAGCGGGACAGGCTTTTACGCTAACGGGTCAGTATACCGTGGATACAAGCAAGGATCGAGCACTACGGATTCAATCAAATGATGCTGGAAAAAATGTTCCGTTCTACATCGGAAATATCCTGATTACAACTGAAAAAACAACGGCACCTGAAACGGATCGAGAAGTATATCACGAAACATTTGGAAATGGTCTTGGTGTTGCTACACCAGCGGGAAGTGCGCAATTGACTCCTGTTTCTGACATCGTTTTTGAAGGCAACAGTGATGGTAAAGCGATTTCTGTTAACGGTAGAGCGAATAACTGGGACGGCGTTGATATCCCATTAAGCAGTGTCGGCATGCAAAATGGCAAAGCCTACACGATTACAGTCACTGGTTTTGTCGATAGCAGTGTGAGTGTTCCTGAAGGTGCACAAGCTTTACTGCAAAATGTAGACAGCTATAACGGCTTGTATGCAGCGGCAAATTTTACGGCAGGTCACCCTTTTACTTTAACGGGTCAATATACGGTTGATACGAGCAAGGATCGAGCACTAAGGATTCAATCAAATGACGCAGGAAAAACAGTTCCCTTCTATATTGGAGATATTCTAATCACCGAGAAGGCAGCCTCTGGCGGCGGGGACGAAGAAAGACCACCCGCACAAACCTTCACAACAATTAATTTTGAAGCTCAAAAACTTGGCGGTTTCGAAGGAAGAGCTGGTACAGAAACGCTGACAGTAACAAATGAAGCGAATCATACCAGTGGCGGTTCCTACGCTTTGAAGGTTGAAGGCAGATCACAAGCTTGGCATGGTCCTGCTTTACGTGTAGAGAAATATGTTGATAAGGGCGCGGAATATAAAATTTCTGCCTGGGTGAAGTTGATTTCACCAGCAACTTTACAGCTTCAGCTTTCAACACAAGTTGGCGATGGCGGCGCTGCTAGTTACAATAATCTTCAAGGGAAAACCGTCAGCACTGAAGACGGCTGGGTAAAGTTTGAAGGAACGTACCGTTATAGCAGTGTAGGTGATGAGTTTTTAACCATTTATGTTGAAAGCTCAAATAATAGCACAGCATCCTTTTATATTGACGATATCACTTTTGAACCGACTGGTTCAGGCCCAATTGAAGTTGAGGATTTGACACCGATAAAAGATGTTTATAAAAACGACTTCCTAATTGGAAATGCTGTCTCAGCATCAGATTTTGAGGGTAATAGATTGAAGCTTCTTAACATGCACCACAATGTTGTGTCAGCAGAGAATGCCATGAAACCAGATCAGGCCTATAACGAGAATGGACAGTTTGACTTTACAGCTGAGGATTTACTTGTTGATAAAGCTCTGGCAGAGGGTCTCAAGATGCATGGTCACGTACTCGTTTGGCACCAGCAGTCACCTGAATGGTTATTTTCAGATGCAAACGGCACGCCTTTAAGCAGAGATGAAGCTCTAGCAAATTTAAGGAACCACGTTAAAACAGTCGTAGATCATTTTGGTAACAAGGTGATTTCATGGGACGTGGTCAACGAAGCGATTAACGATAATCCATCGAACCCAAGTGATTGGAAAGCAGCACTTCGTCAATCCGGCTGGTACAAAGCGATTGGACCAGATTTCGTAGAGCAGGCCTTCCTTGCTGCGAAAGAGGTTCTTGATGAAAAAGGTTTAGATGTCAAACTTTATTACAACGACTACAACGATGATAATCAGAGCAAAGCTGAAGCCATTTATCAGATGGTGAAAGAAATCAATGAGAAGTATAAAGCAGAGCATAATGGGGAGCTCCTCATTGACGGAATTGGCATGCAGGCGCACTATAATAAAAACACCAACCCGGAAAATGTTAGACTCTCCCTAGAGAGGTTTATTTCCTTAGGTGTAGAAGTAAGTGTGACGGAACTTGACGTTACAGCTGGCACTAACAACGTACTTACTGAGCAGGAAGCAATTGCACAGGGTTATTTATACGCACAATTGTTTAAGATCTACAAAGAACACGCGGAACATATCTCTCGTGTAACTTTCTGGGGACTAAATGACGCAACCAGCTGGAGAGCTGCCCAAAGTCCATTGTTGTTCGATAAAGACTTGCAGGCAAAACCAGCTTACCATGCTGTTATCGATCCAGATAAATTTATGACAGAAAATCAACCTGAGGAGAGAGAGGTTAATCAAGGAAGTGCTGTTTTCGGCACACCGGTGATTGATGGAAATATAGATGGTGTTTGGAGTAATGCAACGGAACTGCCGATTAACCGCTACCAAATGGCTTGGCAGGGTGCAAATGGCGTTTCCAAGGTTCTCTGGGATAATGAGAACCTGTATGTTTTAATTCAAGTGAGTGACTCACAGCTTGACAAATCCAGCCCAAATCCTTGGGAACAAGATTCAATTGAAATCTTTGTGGACGAGAATAATGCAAAGACATCTTCCTACGAAGAAGGAGATGGACAATATCGAGTAAACTTTGACAATGAATCGTCCTTTAACCCTGCCAGCATTGCAGAAGGTTTCCAATCTGCAACTAAAGTATCAGGGTCAGGTAATGGCTACAGCGTTGAAGTGAAGATTCCTTTAAAAACCATTACACCAGAAAACAATACGAAAATAGGTTTTGATGTTCAGATCAATGACGGTAAAGACGGTGCTCGTCAAAGTGCTGCTACATGGAACGACACCACAGGTCTAGGATATCAGGATACTTCTGTGTTCGGCATCCTGACACTAATTAAGACTGACACGACTGCGCCTGTTACGACCGATAACGCACCAGAAGATTGGGTTAATGAAGATGTTACGGTTACTTTCAGCGCAGAAGACAAAGATTCTGGTGTGGCGGCAACCTATTATCAAATTGATAATGGGACCATACAAAGCGGGAATTCAGTTACTATTTCTGAAGAGGGTGTCCACACACTAACATATTGGAGTGTAGACAAAGCTGGAAATGTCGAGCAGTCTAATACAAAAACCATTAAACTAGATAAGACCGGGCCAATCTTAGATATTACACTAGACAAAACAACATTATCACTGGCTAATCATAAGATGGTGCCAATATTGGCTACTATCAATGCTTCGGATGGCGATTCAGGAATTCATTCAGTAGTGTTAACTTCAATCACTAGCAATGAATCCCTCCAATCTGATGATATTCAGAATGCCAATTATAATAAACCTATTTCTGGTACGACGGATTCCTTTAAACTTCGTGCTGAAAGATTAGGAAACGGTAATGGACGTGTTTACACCATTACTTATACTGCCACCGATAAAGCAGGTAATGTAACAACAAAGAGTGTTAAGGTTTACGTTCCACACGAAAAATCTAAGAACTAAAAAAGTACGTGCCGAAATGACAGTCGTATTGCATCGTTATTGGTATATAAAAAAGTGAAACTCACCAAGTAATTGGTGAGTTTCTTTATTAGGAATCCCTTATTCCGAGGCTGACTTCCATTTAGCACAAAAATCGAATTACATTTTTTACATAAAATTCAAGATGGAAAAGGCAGCCATAATCTAGTAAGATATTCACATGTGACATTAGATAAGGAGTTAAAAAAATGAGCGTATTAAACGTACAAAATTTAAGTCACGGTTTCGGTGACCGTGCGATTTTTAATAATGTGTCTTTTCGGCTTTTAAAAGGAGAGCACGTTGGACTAGTTGGATCAAATGGTGAGGGTAAGTCTACTTTCATGAATATTGTTACTGGGAAGTTGCAACCCGACGAAGGGAAAGTGGAGTGGTCACGAAAAGTTCGTGTTGGTTATTTAGATCAGCATGCTGTGCTTCAAAAAGGTACTACGATGCGTGAAGCTTTAAGTACTGCTTTTCAATATCTATTTGATGCTGAAGCAGAGATCAATGAACTTTATGCAAAAATGGGTGATGAAGGTGCTGATATCGATGCATTACTTGCAGAAGTTGGAGAGCTACAAGAAACTTTAGATAGTAATGATTTCTATCAAATTAATTCAAAAGTTGAGGAAGTTGCTCGTGGTCTAGGATTAGACGATGTTGGACTCGATCGAGATGTAGATGATCTAAGCGGTGGGCAGCGGACGAAAGTTTTGCTAGCTAAGCTTTTGTTAGAAAAGCCTGAAATCCTATTACTAGACGAGCCTACGAACTATTTGGATGAACAGCATATCGAATGGTTGAAGCGCTATTTACAGGAATATGAGAATGCATTTATCTTGATTTCACACGATATTCCATTCTTGAACAATGTTGTTAACTTGATCTACCACATGGAAAACCAAGAGTTGAATCGCTATGTTGGTGACTATAATAACTTCTTAACTATTTATGAAATGAAGAAGCAGCAGCTAGAGTCTGCTTACAAACGTCAACAACAAGAAATTGCGAATTTGAAGGATTTCGTTGCTCGTAACAAGGCAAGTGTGGCGACTCGTAATATGGCGATGTCTCGTCAGAAGAAGCTCGACAAAATGGAAGTTATTGAATTGGGAAGAGAGAAGCCGAAACCAGAGTTTAACTTCAAAGAAGCTCGTGCAGCTAGTCGTTGGATTTTCACGGCTGAAGACCTCGTTATTGGTTACAATGAACCACTTTCTCGCCCTCTGAATTTGAAAATGGAACGCGGGCAAAAAATTGCATTCGTCGGTGCAAACGGTATTGGTAAGTCTACTCTTTTAAAAAGTATTCTTGGGTTGATTGATCCAATTTCGGGTAAAGTGGAACGTGGTGAGTATCAACACATCGGTTACTTTGAGCAGGAAGTGAAACAGTCCAACTACAACACTTGTATTGAAGAGATTTGGAGCGAGTTCCCAAGTATGAATCAGGCTGAAGTCCGTGCTGCTCTTGCAAAATGTGGATTAACAACGAAACATATTGAAAGTAAAGTCGAAGTCCTTTCCGGTGGCGAAAAAGCCAAAGTTCGATTGTGTAAAATACTTAACACACCAACGAATTTATTAATTCTAGACGAACCTACCAATCACTTGGATGTTGACGCAAAAGAAGAATTAAAGCGTGCCTTAAAGGCCTATCGCGGAAGTATCTTGATGGTATCCCACGAACCAGATTTCTATCGTGAAATTGCGACCGATATTTGGAATTGTGAGGATTGGACTACGAAAGTGTTTTAATTGCAGATTAAGGGGTACCCAATGAATGAAAAATCAGTTGGGTACCCCTTTTTATTAACCATCCAAAATTTAAATATTGATTACCCTTCTTCAGGTCATTTCACCAAACTTCTATATTCTTAAAATATTCTTGTTCATTGTCTCCCCAGACAGGCATGGGTAGTTTTGTATATAGAGGATTAGAGGCATTTTCTGGAGGACTTCAATTAAGGGATGTATCATGAATTGCTACAAAGTAGTGATAAATGAATTTAATGATGTTTATACAACTTAAATAAGAGTAAAAATAGTGATTTGAAGGGGAGAAAATACTAAAATTTTAGGATTCCATCAGCTTTTCAAGCCGATTTACCTTCATCTCGATCTTTGTTTGTTTTTCAGCTAAAAAATCCACATCAAACTTAAAGGAATTTAATATTTCCGTATGTGAGTTAACAGTTATTTCGATTTGGTCGACTTTTGCATTCAAATGATTGAGTGTTCCCTTGATCTCTTTATTGGATTCTTTGAGTTCTTTAATAGATTTTTTGAGCTCTTTATTAGATTCTTTGATCTCTTTAATAGATTCTTTGATCTCGTTATTGGATTCTTTTACTTCTTTATTAGACTCCCTGACTTCTTTCAAAATTAATTGAAACATTTCATTTGGTTCATTTGGTTCCATTAAAAAAACAGCTCCTCACATTTGTTAATTAGATTTTATCACCTCTCAAATTAGGAAGATAGTTAATTATTTTTCCTTTTCTCGATATAGGTTGGCCAATGCTATAACACAATGTTGGCTGTCCATTATAGTCATTGTATAACTTATTTTCAATAAAATGATAAAATGACCATGATAATAGATAATAATGAGGTAACCGCTATGGCAAAGAAAAAGAATAGGAGAAGTAAAAAGAAACAATTTTGGGGATTACCTAAAGTAGTCCGTATGGAGCAAGCAAAGTCTTGGCTTGAGACGTATGATGGTGAACATATTATAAAAGCATATTCCAAACTCTTTGGCTTAAATTTAAAAAATGCATTGAAAGATTGGAATTAATGGGAGCTAATATAAGTAGCCAAGAAAGGGAATACACGAAAGAACTAATCAAAAAGAAAAAACAGGAAAAAGAACGTAAGAGAGAAAAACGAAGAAATACTAAGGAACTGGAACTATATGAAGATTACGATGATACATTTGCATTCATTGCAGGTTATACAGAAGGCGGTGTACCTTTTGGAATAACATATGAGGAAATGGAAGATATTGAATAAATTGCTGAGTGTTTGGGTCAGTCCCCCACTCTTTTAACGTGATGGAGGACCTACCCTTTCAATTATTGTTTAACCATTTAACACAATCCTAGCAACTGCTTCGACATGTATCGAGTGTATGTGGCAACACAAGAGATGTTGGTGGGTTTACTAAACAATTTATTTTATTTTCAATAGAGAAAAATTCTTGTGGAGTTCCTGTCATTGAATATAATTTAAAATGAGAGTTAATTAATTTATATAAGTATTAAATAATTTTTCTTCTTTCTTTTCCACCATCTCCTTCAATAGGAAAAATAAATTTAGATAAGGCTTCCTTAGAAAGATTTTTTTACGCATAATAATATCGATTAAAATTCGAGAAAAAATCATGCAAAAGCTAAATTTCCTTCTTCCATATTATTTAAATAAAAATGAGCTATTAGTATTTCTAACGAATACGGAATCTCCTCAAAAAATCCGTCACTTTCCTGAACAGTTTCCCTATTTTTCTGAGTGCCATTTCACCATTAACGCTCCCAGCATACCAACAATACTAACCACAAATAACGATAGCTTTCAGCCATATTCATTTGTTCAAATAAGCCCATGAATTTAGGTTCATTAATTTGAGTCAATTTTTGAATATTAATCTCAATAAATTTCCAAAACGGCTTAAAGTTAATCGTTAGTGTTTTCCCTATTCCAATAAATGTAGGTAGTGCAAAAACAAAAAGGATTCCTGAAATCATGAGAACGATCCTAAGGGGCAGATCCAAATATTTTTTATTTTTTACCTCTCTCACTTTTAAATTGTCCGATATAGATAACGAACCCTCTAAAAGAATTAGACGTGACAAAACTGGTTTTTTGTTCACATTTTTGTAAAAAATGAACTTTTTTCATATCTCTCTCTTTTTACAAAAAAAGCTTGCCGACTTTAGTCTAAACTTCGACTTAATCAGCAAGCTTTTCCATCATTAAAAATATAATAATGCCACTTTTTCTTTTGCTTCTAAGTTTTCAATCATTGAATACCAAGTCTCTGGTTTATTTGATAAGACGGTATAATAGCGTTTCAAAAATTTCACTATTAAGTCTGTTTGCAGTTCATTCCTTTCTCCATCCATTGGGAGGAAACATAGGTCTAGACCAGTTACAGCTTCTCCATCATTGTTCCAGGACGGGTGAACATATGGAAAATCCAGACGTTTGTAACCAAGGTGTGCCAGCACTTCACGACGAACATAAGGATCCATCGGCTTAACACCGCCAAATTCATAATTCTCTACACGATATGGATCATAGATTTCAGCAAACATACCCATCAGTTTCTTCCCATTCGCTGCTGCTAATTCATTCAGGTCTTCTAGTCTTTTATTCGCTAAAAATGGACCGATGCCCAAGCCTGCTTGGCCAATAATTGTAAAATCCGTCATTGCTACATTAAAATCATCATAATAACGGTACTCAGTACAGGCTTCCTTTATTAATGGTATAAACCTTCGGGTAGATGGCGGTTCGGTTGCCAGTATATAAATTAAGCTAATTCTTAAGAAAGCTCATTTCAAATGGAAGAACGGGGAAATTATTAATCCCCCAATTGAACTATGCCAGATTAAGTGGTAAAACCTTGATCTTAACAGCAAAACTTAGCGATAAATTAAAGAGGATAGCGATCCTCCTTCTTCTACACCATTTATTATCATTTATTTCTAAGTACCACCATCACCCATGTTCCAGCCACAGTATAGAAATGGAGATTTTTTTAATAAAAACACTTTTACAATGATTTCGGACTGTTCCGCTGTCCTAATAAATGTTATATTTTCACAATTATTGAGACGTCGGAACCGTCCCCGTGTCTCTCTGAGCCCTGCCTTATTTTCGCGGGTAAAGATACCAATCAAAAAAGTGCGCTTTCCCCGATGAACAGGCACACTATAAATCATACTCCCACAGACCAAGCCTTCCTTTAGCCGGAATGAAGCTGTCCAGCATCTTCATATCCCTGACTTCCCAGACATACCCTCCCACTTTATAATCACCGAGGAAAAAGTCATTGCCTGATACGATTCTGCCATCCTCCAACACGGCCCATGTCTCGTTTTTTTCTATCACCCTCAAACAATTTTCAAGCTGGCAGACAGCAATGATCACGCCAGTTGGAAGATCCTCGGTCTTGTACCCATGCTTTAAAAGTAGCGACTTGATAGCCACATGGCTGCAGACGGCCTTATCGACTTTTTTACTGGTATGAATCGCAAGAGGGCCGCGATACTTCGTACTCCATGACCTCGTTTCATATTGAGCTTCGCGCAAGACAAACAGACTCGCCCAAGGCTGAATCATCGACAACACCTTCACTCCAACCACCCTCTGCCTCAACAACTATTTTGTCTATAGCATCTCCCGGCAATCCCCCAAAAAAACGGGGACGGTCATCCTTTCTCATAAAATTAAATACTTCTGCTATTCACGGGACATCAGAACCGTCCCCATGCTCCAAAAGAATTACCATTCAAATAGAATTGGTAATTCTTTTTTGTTCTCCTTACCGACAGGAGAGTTTTTATATTCATGTGCACTTCCATAAAGTAATTTAAATATATTTAATGATTTTTTCTAGCCACTCTTTATCAAGCACAACTTCAACTCTTTGCTTTACCACTATTTGTGGTACGGTTCTCCGTAGTGTATCTAAATGAGGTTTCATTTTTTAAAATTAAATTACATTATCAACAGATAACAGCCTCTTTATTATAGAGCAGTTACGGGAATATATACAATTTCACAAAAATATAACTGACAAAAAAGGCAGCTCCCTGATGAGGGATAGCTGCCTTCGTTTAAGATTATTATGAAAAGGTAGGAGCAGGGAATTCATCAATTCTCATACGAAGTAAACTATATGGTTTTTCCCGCAGGTCTCTTCCATAATGAAATCTCGCCTGCCGATGTAATTGATTCACAATGACATATAAGTATTGATCGGGGCCAATCGAAAAAGTATCCGGCCATAAAATTCTCGGGTCATGTGCGATGGTTTCCATTGCGCCATTCGGCAATATCTTCCGGATACTGTTGTTTTCATAGTCTCCTGCATAAACGGTTCCTTTTGCGCCGGTGATCATTCCATCAGACGCACCTTTTTCCCCCCAATACTGCACATATTGGGATAAATTCATGTCCTGTATCCTTCTGTCCCTTAGGGCTTCTGTTGAGATTGAGAACAGCTGACGGCTGGTTAGCGGAGCATAAAATAAAACCTTTCCATCAGGAGAAATCGCTAAACTATCGGAAGCCAATCTAAATGGGAAAGTCGAGCCCTCCGGGTTTCGATTCATCAAAATTTCACCTTCTACTTTCGGTAAAAAATAGGGATCAGGTGAAGTTGATATTGCCCCATTTAACCGTCTAAACGCGTTCCCATTTTCTAAATCTACGACGATAATAGCCCCTGGCCCTCTGGAAGAAGAATCCGTTATATATGCATATCCTGCTCTTCCAACCCGAAAATCCAAACGGACATCATTCAAATAAGTTGTTGGCAAGACAACATCTTCTGTAAAGGTATATACTCTCCTTATTGTATTCGTGATTAAATCAACAGCAACTAATTTTGCTCCCCCTTGAATAGGTTCAGAAAAATTTGGTGCCCCTGTATCTAGTACCCAAAGTGTTCCTCTTCCATCAGCAACGATACTTTGGACACTGACGAAAGACATCGCAATATTCCCTGTATTAACCAAATTTGTTTCTAAACTGGGATAAGGCTGCAATTCACCCTCAACAATTTCCGCCACAGTAAATTGAACGTCGTCTCCCCATTTCGGAAAGCAAACAAAAATACGACCGGTTTCGGAAACGCTGACACCTGTAGGCATAGCCCCATAAAAAGCATGCACCAGTTCAAACTGCCCAAAATATTTTTCCATAGGTAACATAGGTTGCATGATATCCTCCTCATCAAATCTGAACGGATATCACCTATATATGATGAAAATTTTTTGTAGTGCCTGGTTCTTGATAAATTTTTCTATCGTGATGGATGCTGTGGGTTTATTAGTCCAGGAGAAACATGGGAGTTTCGATAAAGTGATTCAAACTTCCACTGGCTCTCCAAAGATGGAGAATGAGAGCATCTGAATTAACGTTTGCAGTCAATTTTAGAACTAACATAAAAACTATTATGATTTGCTCCCGTCCAGCAGCCTAATTAGTAAATAAAAATCTGTCTCCTTTAAAGGGGAGTATTTTTGAGCTTAGTGTAACTTTTTCATCCTGAGCATAAGTTAGAATTTTTAGAAGCCTATAAAGTGGGCTGATATTCATTTAATATAGATTATTTAAGAACCTCATTTACCTCTTATATAGCAGATAGCACGCCTCAACAGGGTAGAGACTAGGTGGTCGTTTTCCGCTATCTAAATAAACAAATACGCAAACCCAAACCTTAACGCAAATATTCATACTTCTGGGTAAAAGTTAGGCCCCCTAAACAAAGATTCCCCCAAACAATCAGTTCGAGGGAACATAAAACACACATTAATATTCACTTAAAAACCTTCAAAGTCTTTGATATCAGCCTATTTTCTCTCTATCCTAACAACTGTCTCAACGTGTGTGGTCTGCGGAAACATATCAACCGGCTGAACTTCTACTGTTTTATATCCACCATCTTCAAGAATTCGTAAATCACGTGCAAGTGTGGCCGGGTTACAGGACACATAGACCACCTTTTTCGGTTTCATTTCGATTATGGTTTGCAAAAAGGTTTCGTCACAGCCCTTACGCGGTGGGTCAACAACTAGCACATCAGCGGAATTTCCTTCTTTATACCACTTTGGAATCACAACCTCTGCTTCACCAGCTGCAAATTCTACATTCGTCATACCATTTAACTCTGCATTCCGTTTTGCGTCTTCAATCGCCTCTGGAACGACTTCTACTCCAAAGACCTTCTTTGCCTTTTGGGCAAGGAATAAAGATATCGTTCCGATCCCGCAATAGGCATCGATGACAGATTCTTCCCCACTAAGCCCTGCATACTCAAGTGCCTTATCATATAGAACCTTTGTTTGAACAGGATTTACCTGATAAAAAGACAGTGCTGATATCGCAAACTTAACGTCACCTATTAAGTCATAAATCACTTCATTTCCCCAGAGGACGGTTGTTCTCTCACCAAGGATGACATTGGTACGTTTGGAATTTACATTATGCACAATCGACTTTATTTGTGGAAGGCGGGAGATAATTTCCTCGACTAATTTGTTTTTGCTTGGAATATCCGTAGTCCTTGTGATGAGCACAACCATTAACTCACCAGTTTGCTTTCCATAACGAGCCATGATGTGGCGAAGAACCCCTTTATGTGACTCCTCTTGATAAGGAGATATCCCTAACTCGCTGCATATTTCCTTAACTGCCTGGACTGCTTCATTAATTTCTGGAAGTTGTATCAGGCTTTCATCTGTATCAACAATTTCATGACTTCTTGGTTTAAAAAATCCGGCAATCAGCTTTCCATCTTTCTCTCCGACAGGGACCTGTGCTTTATTACGATAATGCCATGGGTTGTCCATTCCTAGTATTGGGTGGACGATGACGTCCTCTAGTTTACCAATACGGGTGAGCACTTGCCTGACTTGATTCTCTTTATATTTCAGTTGACCTTCATAGCTGATGTGCTCAAGCTGGCATCCACCGTACTTGTGTAACTCGCTAGTCTGAATCTCTACACGATATGGGCTCTTTTCATATAGTTGTACCAGACGTCCGAATCCATAACCTTTGTTTACCTTAATCACTTTAATCTGTGCCTTTTCACCTGGCAGTCCGTTTGGTATAAACAAAGGATAGCCTTCTACCTTCGCTACCCCTGCCCCATCATGGGTTAAATCCTCAAAAACTACATCTATATAATCATTCTTTTTCACTGGTATTGTTTTCGTCATGTTTTACTTCCTTTACTCCGAATTGACTAGCAAGATTGTATCATAAACCCAGTCTAATTGCGAAATCAGCCATAGATTGGTGGTATACCATTTACTACCCGCGTAAAATGTCGGAGCATTTTAATTTAACAATATAACAAAAGTGTTTATAATTATAACAATCATGGAAGGAGGTGGTTACGATAAAGAAGGTGAATTTTCTTTCAATCGCATTACTGCTTGCCTTCATATTCTTTTCCGTTCTTCATACTTCCAACTTATTGATTCAAACACATCATTCTAATAAAGCTGTGTTAATGATCGATGATTGGAATATGAAATCACAAACCGACGATGAAGAGAAACATTTATTTCACCTTAATTTTGTCGAAGTACTTTCCCTAATCTCATTGATCGTAGTCACCCTTCACAGAATCTTTTCTAACTACACCAGGAACTTCATTTTTCTAATCCCTGTTTTCCATCAATCGAATTATGTGATCTCTCCCCCTCGTTGATAAGGTAATACTTACAAAAGGGAGGAAAATAAAATGTGGATTCGCTTCTTAATGATTGGTGTATTTTCATTAACAGCAGCAGGGATGCTTACGTTTCAAGGCATAGAAATTTACCATGCTTTCATGGATTACTTTAAGAATAAGTAGAGTTTTCATAAATAAAGCAGGAACAATAGATGACCTCTAATGTTAAGGTCATCTATTTTTTTTAGGAAAAATGTTATGATGACCACAATCCATGGAATTTCTCGTAAATGGTCACCATGAGGCAGCCATGATGACCACAATCCATGGAATTTCTCAATAGTGGTCATCATGAATCTTATTTAACTCATAATTTTATAATACTTCTGCGACTATTCTCGCGAATCCGCTATTCCCCTCCGAAATAAAGAAAGACACCCCAATAGGGATGCCTTCCAAAATCTATTCTGCCTTCATTTCCGCAACTTTCTCTTTTACTTCTTCAATATTCCTCATTTTGTTATCCCAGCATTTTTGGCTAAGGTCAACAGGATATTCCTCAGGATTCATGGTTCGCTTATATTCGTCCCAGAGGGCATCAAGGTTTTGCTTCAAATACTCACGAGACTCTTCTAGGCATGGCATTTCATAAACTAGTTCACCCTTAGAGAAAATAACTTCATGAAGTTCTTTAGCAGTGAAGTTCGTAACAATCTTATTCATATACGTGTGCGTTGGGTGAAACATTTTCAGCTTTTTCTCAGGCAGTTTTTCTTCTTCGAGTGTGATATAGTCGCCTTCAGCATGGTTATTTTTATTGTTAATGATTCGATATATCTTCTTAATGCCTGGCGTAGTTACTTTTACCGGATTAGAGGAGATTTTGATTGTGTCCTCCATCTTTCCGTTCTCGCCTTCTATTGACACAATTTTGTATACAGCCCCTAGTGCCGCTTGCTCGTAAGCAGTAATAAGCTTAGTGCCAATTCCCCAACTGTCTATTTTTGCACCCTGTGCTTTCAAGTTGAGAATCGTATACTCGTCAAGATCACTTGAAGCAAAGATTTTAGCATCCTTAAATCCTGCCTCATCAAGCATTTTTCGTGCTTCTTTTGAAAGGTAGGCAAGGTCACCGCTGTCTAAACGGATTCCTACGAAATTAATTGAATCGCCCATTTCCTTGGCGACCTTTATTGCATTCGGAACACCCAAACGCAGGGTATCGTATGTATCAACCAAAAAGACACAATCCCTATGTGACTCAGCATATTTTTTGAATGCCAAATATTCATCCTTGTAAGCTTGGACCATTGAGTGAGCATGAGTGCCAGAAACAGGTATCTGAAACAATTTTCCTGCTCTCACATTACTTGTTCCATCAAAACCGGCTAGGTAAGCCGCTCTCGTACCCCAAATAGCAGCATCCATTTCTTGTGCCCGGCGGGTCCCAAATTCCATCGCTATCTCGTTGCCAAGAACCTGCTTAATTCTCGATGCTTTTGTGGCAATCAACGTTTGATAATTAATAATGTTTAATAGTGCGGTTTCAATCAACTGCGCTTCACAAAGTGGGGCATCTACGCTTAAAATCGGCTCATTACCAAAAACAAGTTCGCCTTCTTTCATACAGCGAATGGTACCCGTAAACCGCAGGTCCCTTAAATAATCTAAAAAGTCATCCTGGTAGCCCACTTCATTTTTCAAATACTCCAGATCATCATTTGAAAAACGGAAGCCCTGGATAAACTGAATGACCTTTTCCAAGCCAGCAAATACCGCATACCCATTCCCAAACGGGAGCTTCCGGAAAAACAATTCAAATACTGCGCGTTTATTATATCTACCGTCTCTCCAATACGTTTCTACCATATTGATCTGGTATAGATCAGTATGCAGAGCAAAGCTATCATCCTGATAAATGTTTTTCATCCTAACCCTCCGAACAACTACTTTTTCAACATATTAAATAATTTTACCATTATAAAAACTATTTAACCAGCGCCCCAAGTGATTGTTCAAAGTGACCCAATGCCCATTCATGTCCCTTTTGATTAAAGGAAGCCACTGCCTCCTTATGAATAACGATTTTAAAGCCCTTATTGTAGGCGTCTACTGCCGTATGAAGGACACATATATCTGTGCAAACTCCAACAAGATGCAGTTCTGTAATTCCCCGTTCCCGCAACTTAATTTCAAGGTCCGTACCAGCGAAAGCGGAGTACCGTGTTTTATCCATGAAGTGTACATTTTCGCGCGCTTTATTTTTCTCATAAAGTGCTTCCAGTTCACCAAACAACTCTCGTCCTGATGTACCACGAATATTATGCGGCGGGAAAAGTTTTGTCTCTGGATGAAAAGAGTCTCCTTCATCATGGACATCGATAGCAAAAACAACATAATCACCGTCTTCAATAAATCCACGAGTCAATTGAACAATTTTTCCTTCGATTGCCTGTCCAGGCCCACCACAGGTTAACGCTCCTGCATCCGCAACAAAATCAAATGTATAATCGATATTAATCAATGCCTTTTTTTCCATTGCTCTACCTCCTTCATTATCTATAACTATTTCTGTATACGATACAATTATTCCTCCAAACGCAAAAAGCCCGCTCCATGTTGGAACGCGCCTTTTAGCTATATCTCGTCCCAGGAACCCAATCGCTAGGTTTATCTAGTGGACGAATGTCATCAAGTGGTACAAACACCTCTAAATGCCTGTACAAGTTTACGAACTCTGCTGGCAGTAAACCACCGAATTCTCCATCAAGATTCAGTTGTACCTTTTCCTGAGAATGTATTTTTATCCGGCTCGCTTTCGCATAAATGACATTCGGATCATTTACATGCTCACCACGGATGGCTAAAGTTGCAACTCGAACAAATTCTGCCAGATTAATCTTTTTCAAGATAAGCAAGGAAAATAAACCATCGTTAATCGATGAGTCCGGGGCAATCTTTTCAAAGCCGCCGATTGAATTCGTCAGCCCCACAAGAAATAACATCGCTTCCCCTTCAAAAAGCTTCCCATCGTACTCAATACTGAGATCTGATGCTTTAATCGAAGGGAGCATTTCCATCCCTTTTAAGTAGTAGGCCAACTGCCCAAGCATCGTTTTTAATTTACTTGGAACTTCATATGTAAGTTCCGTAATTCTACCGCCACCAGCAATATTAATAAAATAGCGATCATTGATTCGACCAATATCCACCGGAATTCGATCGCCTTTCGTGATAATATCAACTGCTGCACCAATGTCTCTTGGTATATGGAGAGCCCGGGCAAAATCATTTGTTGTACCTGATGGAATAATTCCTAATTTCGGTCGGTACTCTTGCTCGGCAAGCCCATTAACCACTTCATTTATGGTGCCATCCCCACCAGCCGCAATCACAACATCGTACTGTCGTTCTACAGCTATCCGTGCGGCAGCCGTTGCATCACCAGCACCTGTAGTCGCATGGCAAGAGGCCTCATACCCGGCAACCTCGAGTTTCTCTAATATTTCTGCTAGATGGCGCTTAAGGATTTCCCGCCCAGATGTAGGATTATATATTAATCGTGCTCGTTTCATTATTCATCATCCTATTTTTATGGTATCAATAAATGGCATATGATGGGTCTCTTCTATATTCTACCAATTTACTCATTGGCTTACAATTATTAACCCAAGACACAAATATTATTCTGTCCATATCTCTGCCGTCTACTATCATACCGTTTTTTTATTTTTTTGCAAAAAATAAGGAATGAATTAATTCGTATTTAAACTTACATTATACGTATTGGTGATATTAATACGATACTTACCCTCTCCAGACTGGTAAACAGCATTTCTTTCTATACCTTCATTCGGATCACCTTTTTCGGTTACCTTCCATGCTCCATCCTTGCCATTCACTTCACCTACACCAACGGCTGCAATAGTTAAATCACTATTCTCAGCAACTTTTACATCCAGAGATGAGGCACCATTAATACTCCAATGATTCACAAGGTCCCGGGGATTTAATATAATGTCAGTTCCTGAGCTAATAACCTCAAGTTCCACACCCTTTGGAATGAGAATTGTAGAAGCTACTTCTCGATGACTATAAAAAGGTCCCGACTCGTTTGGCAGTGTCTTAACATTGATATAAAGAGTATCACCCTTTTGGTTTGCATACACATAGTCATCCGCACTCGCTAAGAGTTTCTCCTTTTTCGAAGTCTGCGTCCGGTACGTTCCAAACATGGATACTTCTTTTTCTTCTGTTGCTTCAATCGTTGTTTGGTAGTCTACTGTTCTTAGAACAACCCTTTTGATACTATCATCCATTTTGTATGAAAAATCAGGAAGTTCAAACGAAACTTCTTCCCTTGCCACAACTTCCTCCACTTTCTCCATAATCCCTGTGGCACTAAGTGTCGCAAACAGAATCCCTACCATTCCAAGCAGTCCCACAAAGATAATACTCACAAAATCATATTTTAAAATTGGCTTCTCTTGTCTCGAAAAAAATAAGTAGAGGAGAATTTCAATCCCGAGAACAATCAACAGAATTGGCCACCATGCTGACATCACATGGACAAGATCAAAACCCAAGAACCTTGAAAGAAATAGGAAGAGGCCAAGGAAAACAAGTGAGGCCCCCATCGAAAACGTACCAACACGCCATATTCTCATGCTTGCTCCTCCTTTCTTTTTCTAAAAAGGAATCCAATTCCGGCTCCGATTAAGAATACCCCTGTTATTGTGTTTTTCCACCTTTTCATGATTTTTTCTCCTCCCTTTTTTGTTTGCTGCCAGATAAAAGCTTAATCCCCCCGCCAATTAACAGCACACAAACAATCCCCGTTTGAAAATAACTTTGTACCCAGTACATTAAATCTATCTGAATCATATTTGACAACAATGGGGCAAAGACAGGAATGATCACATTCAGGAATAGATAATAAATCCCCATCACTACTAGACCAATTCCCACCCATTTTTGATGATTAATTAAGTAAGAAATAATCGGAACATCCTCGATTTCTTCCTCACCATATTTTGAAACGTTCTGCATAGCATCAAAGAAGCTATAAAACCAGATAATTGGAATCAGAAACAAGAAGATTCCAAGACGTAAAACATCCAAAATATAGATTGAAAACAGGAACGCTGCCATTAATTGAATCCCACGTTTTTGTAATCCTAGATACAAGTGTCCTGCGCCAGGGAAAATTGATAAGAAGGTCGCAATGGATTTGCTTTTCTTTCCATCTTCTCTCCGCGTTTCAAAATCCTCAAAAATCGTGCGATCAATAAGTTCCTCACCGCGCTGCTTTTTGTTTAACTGCTGTACTGAGTCAAAAAAGCCATATACCCAGATAATCGGCAATCCCGCAAGGAAAACAAGAAATTCTGAACGATTGCTTAAAGCCGTTATGAAAATCACCATAATACCGAGCCCTAAAAACGCTGCTAACAATGTGAGTCCTCGATTCATCAGTCCTAGTTGAAAATGGCCTAAACCAGGGACAAACGATAAGACAATGGTATAAAATCGTTCTGACTCTTGGGTAGTCTGTATTTGCGGCTCATCTGGATTCACTGCTTTTAACACTTTCTTCTGTTTGGAAATTTGAACCCCCAAGTCAATAAAACTAACTAGGTAAATGAAGATACCCACCATAAAGCATAATAGAGCCACTTCACCATTGTTGGAAAATACCGCAAGGACCGTTATGAATGCTAACCCTACCACGGACATTAAATAAAGCACTCCCCGAATCATGTTACCGAAATAAATATGACCGAGGCCTGGGAATAACGATAGTGTTAACGCCTTCGTTGAACTTTTCATTTTTTATTTGCCTCCTTCTTCTCCAAAGAATCCATCCATGCAAATGTTTTATCAATAACGCCGTCTGTCACAGAAAGCCTTTTTTCCTTCATATGCTTAGGTGCCTCTACTGCACTTGCATAGGTCGCAAGCGAATGAAACACTCCTGAAAAAGTAAGTAATAGTGTTGCTGCCGCCGCAATTAAATAGTGGAAAGCGGCTTGTTGGTAGAATGGCTTTTTTGATGCTGCTGTTTTCTTCAAACTAGCAGGTTTTTCAACAGCCGCTTTTTGTTTCGAAACTTTTGCCATCACTAGGTCCGTAAAGTCAGGTTCATTTGAAAGGACTGGAAGTGATGATTCATGTTCTGAAATAGCCTGTAAATAATGTTCTAGACATTGGTCGCATGTATATAAATGACTTTCAAGTTCCTCACGAGCCTTATCACTGATATCGTCTTTAACGTAACTCAACCACTCATCATACTTAAAATGCTTCATCAAAAATCATCCTCCTTCCAATTCTTTTTCATCCAAACCCGTGCCCGATATAGCTTTGTTTCAATGGTTTTCACCTGTACATTTTGTTCCTCGGCCATTTGCTGATAACTTTTTTCCGCTATATAAAAACCGTATATAACATCCCGATAATTCTCAGGCAGCTCATCAAGCCTTTTTCTCACGAGCCTTTGCCTTTCATTAACGATTAGTTCTTTCTCTACACCATCCTTTGGAGTGCCAAAAGCCTGTTGCTCCAACGCCTCCACTACTTCTTCTTTCCTTCGTGCTTGCTTTCTCTTTATATCGATTGCATGATTTACGGCTATTCTTGTCATCCAGGTCTTAAATCCTTGATTTTCATATCGGGAGAGAGAGCTATATATTTTCATAAACACTTCCTGAGCGGCATCTTCTGCTTCCTTTTGATCGCGCAGCACAGCAAAGACAGTCCGGAACACATCATTGCGGTACTTCTCAACCAAAAGGCGAAAGGCATGATCACTGCCGTCTATCACTTTTTGAATTAATGCTAAATCACTAATCGCTCTCTCCCCCTCTCTTTTGCGACCTTCACCTTAATAGACGAGATCCTATTTATGAACCCCTACACTTTTTTCAAAAAAATATTTTTATCTCAAATTAAATAGTAGCATAAAAAAACGTGCGGGAAATTCGCACGTTTTAACCTATCTATTCTTAGAGACTTAATATACTCACATTACATTCGTGTGGAATGACGAATGTTTCTTGGTCAGGTAAGGAATCAGTTAAATCCTGAAGTGCTTTTTCCCTAACACTTCCTTCTAGTGCTGCAAGCCAGGAGATAGATTCAACTCTCTCTATCCATGTCTCCTTAGTAAAAGTGAGGTTATAGTTAATCTTATAGAAATCCCTTAACTCAAAGCCATTCTTCTGCCATTCATCGAACCACTCGACTGGAAATCCATTAATTCTTTGTTTGGAATTCGCCTTAGATCCTGCCGGTTTTAGACCGCCACTAACGTAGTGTGATAAAACTTGAAATGTCTTCTCAACCACCGAAGGACCTACATGGAATCCTGAATCAATGACTATCAATGTCCCTTTTTCCTTTAAGATTCGTTTTATCTCTTGAATGGTTTTCTCACGGTCAAACCAGTGCCAGGCACGCATTACTGTTACCATATCAAACTGAGAATCTTGCAAACCAGTATCTTCAGATGTACCTTGAACATAAGGAATTTTATGGTTTTTTGACCCGTTTAATGCTTTTGCATGTTGGAGTAATTCTTTTGATATATCTACTCCGATAACATCTGCTTTTCTCATTGCTATCTTCCTAGTTAATGCACCTGTTCCACAACCAATATCTACAACTTTTTTCCCATCAAAAAAAACACCTCGGAAGTACAGGCTATCCATTAAATTTGCAGGAATATCTTCTCTTGCCTTCGCATAACTTTTAGCAACTTGACCAAAATCAATCTGTTCCATATCGGTCGCCCCTTTAATATTTCCTTTTTCAGGAATTACTAAAATGATACCATTGAAGTATGGTAAAATGCTATTGTTAAAGAAGATACTCTGACAAAGGAATGATCATATGCTCTGGTTGTTGCTCCTATCCTCCTATTTAATTGGAAGTATTCCTACTGCGCTGATTGTGGGCAAGCTGGTCTTTGGGGTTGATATTCGTGACCATGGCAGTAAAAATCCTGGAGCCACGAATACATTAAGGGTTCTTGGCAAAGGATCCGCCATCATCGTTGTTCTCGTCGATATAGGTAAAGGAGCGGTCGCTGCTTCCCTTCCGTTATACTTCAACCTTGATGTCGAACCGCTTTACTTTGGTTTAATGGCAGTCATAGGACATTGTTATCCTATTTTTGCCGGTTTCCGCGGGGGTAAAGCAATTGCTACCACTGCTGGTACCTTAGCAGTAGCAAGTTTCCCCATGGCCTTGATTGCTTTTGCATCGTTCTTTCTGGTGATTTTTTTATCAAAGTATGTATTCTTGGGCTCTATCTCAGTTGGTCTTAGCTTGTTGATTTACTCTTATTTTTCTTCTGAAATTGAATTTGAACTTATATTTTTATTTTTTACTTTATTTTTAATTTATCTTCACCGCTCAAATATTCGTAATATTATATTAGGCATTGAACCAAAAATAAACGATAAGAATCTAATTAACGACCGCATTCCTCCAAAAAATGGCAACTTAAAAATGTAAAAGGAATCCCTGGCTAAATGCCAGGGATTCTAGTTTTTTTTATAAAAAGGCAGGCATAATACTGTTTGCAACAGTTTGCCAAATGGATGAATCATTTTCATAGATTTTTCCGAGACTCTTGTAAAAATCCATTTGCTTCTCTTGAAAGTCTGGAGCATCTTTATCTGGAAGTTCAGCACGGCCTTTTTCTACAAGGTTTTGCATTTCAGGTGCACGTGGACCCCATACTCCAACTTCATTTCCTTCCTGATCAATGAAAATAAAAATAGGAATTGCTCTAGAAGTACCATTCGTTAAATATTGGTCCATAAGTTCCAGGTTTTGATCCCTCAGTACAAAACGAACCTCCATATTGGCTGCTTCTGCTAATCTAAGCAATACTGGATTATTAAGTTTGGCATCACCGCACCAATCTTCTGTTAAAACAATAACTCGTAACTTTTTCGACTGGGTTGCTTCAAGTTTCTTCTTATCCTCTTCTTTCAACTCAAAGCGATCATAAATGGCAGCCATGCCTTCTTTATTGACCTTCATTAAGCCTATGTATTCATCTTTTGTTAGTCCCTTTTCAAACCAAGAATTTAAATCCACTTTATACACTCCCCTTTCGTTACTCATATCATAAGCCTTTCATATCCTGCTTACAAATGAAAGGTTTTATTCCATTTTTACTATTATTCCAAGAGCATTTTATCCTATTTTAAAAAAGTAATAATATTACAGTAGATATAGTAATGCTAAGTTGATAGAATATTTTATATATAAAAAAAATTATTTTAAATCACTTTTAAAATAATTAAGGGGGAAAATCTATGTCCAATGAAACACTTCAACTAGTATCAATTGGAATCTATCTTGCGATGATGCTTTTTATCGGTTGGTATTCCTATCGAAAAACTAGCAATCTAACGGATTACATGCTTGGGGGAAGGTCGTTAGGTCCTGCTGTAACTGCTTTAAGTGCAGGGGCAGCAGATATGAGCGGTTGGTTGTTAATGGGCTTACCTGGTGGAATTTATGTAACCGGATTAGCGGATGCATGGATTGCCATTGGTTTAACAATTGGTGCTTATCTCAACTGGCTTTTGGTTGCACCACGCCTGCGTTCGTATACGCAGGTTGCCAACGATTCGATTACGATTCCAAGTTACTTAGAAAACCGTTTTAAAGATAACACCAAACTCTTAAGGATTGTATCTGGTATCGTTATTCTTATTTTCTTTACTTTCTATGTTTCCTCAGGGTTGGTATCAGGTGCTGTCTTCTTCGAGAGTTCTTTTGGGACAAGCTACCTTACAGGACTTCTAATCGTTGGTGGAGTTACGATTGCCTACACATTATTTGGCGGGTTCCTTGCTGTAAGTTATACAGACTTCATCCAGGGGTTAATGATGCTGATTGCCCTCCTTCTTGTTCCGGCAATTGGAATTTTCACTGTAGGCGGACCTGCCGAAACGTTTGATACGATTCGTGCTATAGATCCTACCTACCTTGATTTCTTTAAAGGTACAACAACTTTAGGAATTATTTCTGCAATGGCTTGGGGACTTGGTTATTTTGGCCAGCCGCATATTATTGTCCGTTTTATGGCCATCACTACTGTAAAAGAAATAAAAAGTGTCCGCCGCATTGGAATGGGCTGGATGATTTTTTCACTTATTGGCACGATCTTTACCGGATTTATTGGAATTGCCTTTTTCCATAACAATCCCCAACATGTATTAGAGAACCCAGAAGCCGTATTTATTGAACTAAGTCAGATTTTATTTCATCCTTTATTTGCAGGCTTTGCATTGGCGGCCATACTTGCTGCTATTATGAGTACTATTTCATCACAGTTAATCGTTACATCCAGTGCTTTGGTTGAAGATTTATACAAAGTAGTTATGAACAAAAACGCATCAGATAAACATCTCGTCTTCTTAGGGCGAATGGCAGTACTTCTTGTTTCTGTTGTAGCAGCCATCCTTGCTCTCGATGAAAATAACACAATCCTAGATTTAGTTGCTTATGCATGGGCAGGTTTCGGCGCAGCATTCGGGCCAATTATTCTTCTAAGTTTATTCTGGAGAAAGATGACCCATTGGGGAGCCTTATTCGGAATGATCATCGGTGCAATAACCGTAATCGTCTGGAAGAATGTGGGCCTAGGAGACACCCTTTATGAAATCGTTCCAGGCTTTGTGTTTAACTTAATCATTGCTGTCATCGTAAGCTTAATCACTTATAAGAAAAATGAAAACATCGAAAAAGAGTTTGACGAAAGTAAACGTTTATTAAAACAAGAATAATAATGTAATAATGCCCGGATATTTATATCCGGGTATTTTATTATTTGGCTGTGTTAGATTAGACTGTTGATTTGCGCGACAGGCGCTATGCTTTCCGCGGGCTCGCCCGTGAGCCTCCTCGGTCTTTCCGACCTGCGGGGTCTCAAGGTGCTCGTGCATCCCTCAGGACTTTGAATTACTCCCTCGAATAATCACCGCACGAAGAAAATGCGATAGCATTTTTGAGGATCAAGCGCATTCCGCTCCAATCAACAGGTTCTTAAATCAACAGTATCCTTTAACACAGCCTATTATTTAAATACTACTTTTCGCAGTTAATTAATCGTTTGATTAAATTCGTTGCTATCATTGATAAATAAGGATTTGTCCTTAAAAAACGGTAGAATTTTGTCATGTAACCAAACGTTTGATTAAATCGCGGTAATCCCTTATATCCAATGGTTTTTTACCTTAATTTCAATAAAAATATTGTCATCTATTGAATTATATTGTATTAGATCACTATACTTATCTGGACACAAATACTACTTCGACATAGTTCTCCAGCATACCTATTAATCAAACGTTTGATTAGAATGCTAACTCACCCCTTCAAATGAAGGTTTTCTAGAAAAAACAGGTAGATATATGTCGACTAATCAAACGTTTGATTAGTTTTGCCGAAAACCCCTGTGTATTACTTTTTTTCCCGGGAAATCACAAAAAAGAATGTCGATATTTTTTTGACAAAAAAACTGGCAGACCGAAATCTGCCAGTTTCCATTTTTATCGTTTGCTTAATTCCTGATTCAATAATTGGTTTACTAATTGTGGGTTAGCCTGCCCCTTTGTTGCTTTCATTAGCTGTCCAACAAGGAAACCGACTGCCTTATTCTTACCATTTTTAAAGTCCTCTATCGATTGTGGATTAGCATCGAGTACCTCAGAAATAATCTTAAGGAGTGTCCCTTCATCGGAAATTTGAACAAGACCTTTTTCTTTAACGATTGCTTGGGCATCTCCGCCGTTTTCGATCAGTTCTTTAAAAACAGTCTTAGCAATTTTTGAAGAAATAGTTCCGTTCTCGATTAGTTTAATCATACTGGCTAAGTTCTCAGGAGTTAAAGCGATTTGGTGAAGTTCTTTCCCCTCAGCATTCATGTATGCTGACACATCTCCCATGATCCAGTTCGAGGCCAATTTCGCCTCTGCACCTGCTGCAACGGTACCTTCAAAGAAATCTGCCATTTCCTTCGTTACCGTTAATACCTTTGCATCATAAACAGGTAGTCCTAATTCTTCTATATACCGTTTTTGGCGCAGATCTGGAAGTTCAGGAAGTTCAGCAGCAATTCGGGCTTTCCATTCCTCATCAATATAGATATCTAGTAAGTCTGGTTCTGGGAAGTAACGATAATCATCAGAACCTTCTTTTACACGCATGAGCAGGGTTGCACCTGTAGCTTCATCAAAACGACGGGTTTCTTGATCAATTACCCCGCCATTAGAGACCACTTCACGCTGTCTTTTCTCTTCAAATTCCAGACCTTTTCGTACAAAGTTAAAAGAGTTTAAGTTCTTTAATTCTGTTTTCGTTCCAAATTCTTCTTGTCCAATAGGACGAATGGAAATGTTGGCATCACAGCGAAGTGAGCCTTCTTCCATCTTACAATCAGATACTCCTGTATACTGGATAATCGATTTTAATTTTTCAAGATAAGCATAGGCTTCATCTGGTGTACGGATATCTGGCTCAGAAACGATTTCCACAAGCGGAGTGCCCTGACGGTTATAATCCACTAGTGAATAACCATTTCCATGGCTGAGTTTTCCTGCATCTTCTTCTAAATGGATCCTCGTAATCCCAATCCGCTTTGTGTAACCATTTACTTCAATCTCAATCCAACCATGCTCCCCAATCGGCTTATCAAATTGGGAAATCTGATAGGCCTTCGGATTATCTGGATAAAAATAGTTTTTCCGGTCAAATTTCGTATGAGCAGCTACCTGGCAATTCAAGGCCATCGCAGCCTTCATTCCATATTCCACAGCTTTTTTATTCAGGACCGGTAACACTCCTGGATAGCCTAAGTCAATAACACTTGTATTTGTATTTGGCTCAGCACCAAAATGATTTGGACTGGCCGAAAAGATTTTCGAATCCGTTTTTAACTCCACATGTACTTCAAGACCAATCACCGTTTCAAATTCCATTGTCTTCACCCCCTATAATCCTGGCTTTTTTTTATGATAATCTGTAGTTTGTTCAAACACATGAGCGACCCGGAAAATGGTCTCTTCATCAAAGTGCTTGCCAATAATTTGTAACCCAAGCGGCAAGCCATTATCAAATCCACACGGAACAGAAATTGCTGGTACACCAGCAAGGTTCACAGGAATCGTCAAAATATCATTTGCATACATCGTTAAAGGATCATCAATATTTTCACCAATTTTAAAAGCCGGAGTTGGTGTGGTTGGCCCAATGATTACATCAAATTTTTCAAATACATTTTCAAAGTCCCGCTTAATTAACGTCCGGACCTGCTGTGCTTTTTTATAATAAGCATCATAATAACCAGAACTTAGTGCAAAGGTGCCGAGCATGATTCTTCGTTTTACCTCATCACCAAAGCCTTCCGATCTAGATTTCTTATATAAATCAAGTAAATTATCTGCATTCGGTGTCCGATAGCCATAACGAACACCATCAAAACGCGCTAGGTTTGCAGATGCTTCTGAAGAAGAAAGCAAATAATACGCTGCTAATGCATATTTAGAATGAGGCAAGGATACTTCTTCCCAAACAGCCCCTTGTTTTTCAAGCACTTTTAATGCATCAAGGACGGACTGACGAACCGTTTCATTCACACCCTCACCAAGATACTCTTTAGGTACAGCAATTTTTAACCCTTTTACATCGCCCGTTAATGCCGAGACGAAATTAGGTACATCCACACTCGCTGATGTCGAGTCCATTGGGTCTAATCCGGATATCGCCTGCAAAAGGTAGGCATTATCCTCAACACTTCTAGTTATCGGACCTATTTGATCAAGGGAAGATGCAAATGCAACGAGTCCGAAGCGAGATACACGGCCATATGTTGGTTTTAATCCAACAACTCCACAAAAGGCTGCTGGCTGACGTATCGATCCTCCTGTATCTGAACCTAGAGAAAACAGGACTTCACCGGCTGCAACAGAAGCTGCTGAACCACCTGAAGAACCTCCTGGGACTCTATCAAGATCCCATGGATTGCGTGTCTTTTGATAATGGGAATTTTCGTTTGAAGATCCCATTGCAAACTCATCCATGTTTAACTTTCCAATTGTTACGGTTTCCTGATGCTGAAGTTTCTGAATAACAGTTGCATCATAAATCGGACTAAAGTTTTCTAAAATCTTACTAGCACAGGTTGTCCGAAGTCCTTTTGTGACAATGTTGTCTTTTATGCCAATCGGCATTCCAAATAACAAGTTATTTTGGGTGTTGGCATTAAGTTTCTCATCTAGTAAGTTGGCAGTTTGTCTAGCCTTTTCTTCATCCAATGTTAAAAAAGCTTGGACCTTTCCATCCACCTGAGCGATTCGTTTATACGACTCGTCAACAAGATCAGTAACTTTTAGTTCCTTTTTATGTAACAGTTCATGGAGATCTGAAACCTTATAATCAAATAAACTCACTTATTTTTCCCCCTACTCTCCGATGATCGCTGGAACTCTAATTTGACCATCTTGATGGTCTGGTGCATTTTTTAATACTTCTTCACGCGGCAATCCTTCTTGCTTGATGTCTTCACGGAAGATATTTTTCATATCCAGGACATGATAGGTTGGTTCAACGTTCTCTGTATCTAATTCATTTAACTGTTCCGCAAACGTTATTATTGCATCCAATTGTTTTGTGAATTTTTCCGTTTCTTCTTCTGTTATCGCCAATCTAGCAAGGTTTGCTACGTGCTTAACTTGCTCATTTGTGATACGTGACATATTTAATACCCCCAATCCCTCAAGTCATTAGTTAATTTACTATTGATAATACCAAACTTTTCCGCTTCACCGCAATGATTCCCTCATCAGTATTGGCAATTGAAGTAATATTTAGATTACAGGCACAAAAAAAAAGAGCATTTGCTCCTTTTTTTTATTAATATTCCTTATGTAGTGACGAAGACTCCTGAGCCCATACTAACAATTTCGTTCTTTCGAAGTATCGCTTACCATCGATCATGATATACGGAACCAATGCTCCATCGTATGAACCTGTTGTTTCAAGTATTCTTTTTTCTTCTGTAATAATTTTTAGGAGTTCCTTTTCTGAAATTCCTAATAACTCTGATGCCTCTTTACTATCTAATAAAATTGAAGCCTGGACTTCCTTTTTACTTAAAGGCTCACTTACGGATGCAGAGTTTGAACCGATAAGAGATGCGCCCACAATAATCCCTAATGATAGAATAATCGAAGAAATCAACAACATTTTATTTGAAGTCATATTTATCCCCCGAATGATGATGTATTATTTTTGCGGAATAACTTCTTCATTTCCATTTAATGCTCTAACCTGTGGGCGAAAGCCAATTCCCACATAGTAGCGTTTTCCATCTTTCTCAATCATCTTTGCTTTTTTATATTCTTCACTATCCTGATTAGCAAATTCAATTCTATCAATATCGTTATTTTTGATTTCCCCAAATACAACATAAATATCTTTTAGAACATTTCCCTTTTCATCATACTTTGTATAATTTTCATGATAAACGGAGTAGGTTTCACTCTCTGCATGCTCCCAGCCATTTGGACCATCATTTTTCCATCCATCTTCATCATTTCCCTCGAAGAAAGACACACCTAGTACCTTTTCTTCTTGTTCACCAGCGTCCTCAGCGTTTGTAGTATAAAGAACGATGGTTATCCCATCACTTTTGGTTTTATGTAAAACCTCTTCTACCTCAAATGGAATGGTACCGGCAATCGCTTTTTCTAAAGTTGGATACTTACATCCTCCAAGAATAAGCATTAATACAATTACAATAAAAAGAACTTTACATCTTCTCATAATTATCCTCCTAGATTTTGGCCAGATGTTAGTAATCTAGTAATCTTTAGTAAAAAGTAAAAGGCAATAGTAATACCCGCTTCCTACCTGACCAGTTTTCTCTTCGTTCCTATTATGAGGTTACTAACCTGTTTCTTGCCCCCTTATATAAATAGATTTAGTCGTTAATTTCTTATTAATATAATAATCCTAATTTAAATATTATTCCAGTTATATCCAAATATAGGCCAAAATACCTCCTACTAAATAACTTATGAAAATAACAAAAAGCAGCCGTTAGACTGCTTTCTGGTTGCTTATTATCGTTTAAATAGTTTCGCAAAAAGACCTTTGCTTTTTGGGGGTTGGGGCTGATTGATTTCTTTTTTGGTAATATATATATCTTCTTTATCGATCGCATGGTCCATTGCTAGTAAGAGGCCAATTTCTGTATCATGTTCCTTATTGGTTACAATCTTATGCTCGATCTTGTGCTTGGCTGCCAATTTTACATATTTGGATAATGTTGAATATTCCATATTTCCATTTAAAAAGAGATTAGCTTCGGGGTTTTTTTTCATTTCCCTCTCCACTTGAGGATAAATCGTTGCTTCTGCTACTTGGCTCTTCTTTAGTGCAAGGATGATGCGCTCACGTAAGGTTCCTAAAAATTCCCGCCTTTCATCTGGCTTTGTTTCCAAAGGGCCATGTATTCCCTGTTGAAGAACTTCCTCAACGTTCGGCTTTTTCAAATGTATCAACTCCATAAAAAGGACTATTATTATGTATGATGATACCTTAAAAAGTGTTCATTTCCAAAAAAGGTAACTTTCAATAGATTGTTTTCCTGGTATCCGCGAGTATTTCTTCCCAACCGCCAGTATTTCTCGCCATCCGCCAGTATTTCTTCCCATCCGCCAGTATTTCTCGCTATCCGCCAGTGTTTCTCGCCATCCGCCAGTATTTCTCGCCATCCGCCAGTATTTCTTCCCATCCGCCAGTATTTCTCGCTATCCGCCAGTGTTTCTCGCCATCCGCCAGTGTTTCTCGCCATCCGCCAGTATTCCCTGCCATCCGCCAGTATTCCCCCCGCCACAAACCAAAAATCCCCCTCTCTCCAGCTGGAGAAAGAAGGATCCGCCGCCAAAACGATTACTTTGTAAATTGCTCTTCCTCAGTTGATCCCTTAAGTGCGGTTGTGGAGGATGTTCCGCCTGTGATGACCATGGATACTTGGTCAAAGTAGCCTGTTCCTACTTCACGTTGGTGTCTTGTTGCTGTATAGCCGTATTGCTCGCTATCGAACTCGGCTTGTTGCAACTCGGAGTATGCAGCCATCCCGCGCTCTTTATAGCCGCGAGCTAGTTCAAACATGCTGTGGTTCAAAGCATGGAAACCTGCTAGTGTTACGAATTGGAACTTGTAGCCCATTTTCCCAAGCTCTTGTTGGAATTTCGCAATGGACTCTTGGTCAAGTTTCTTCTTCCAATTAAAAGAAGGTGAGCAATTGTAAGCAAGCATTTTACCAGGGAACTTCTCATGGATTGCTTCTGCAAAACGTCTAGCTTCCTCAATGCTTGGTTCAGATGTTTCACACCAAATTAAATCTGCATACGGCGCATAAGCTAAACCGCGGGCAATTGCCTGATCCAGTCCTGCTTTTGTCCGGAAAAATCCTTCTGCCGTCCGCTCTCCTGTGATGAACGGTGCGTCGTTCATATCAATATCACTCGTAATCAAATCAGCGGCATTTGCATCTGTTCGTGCAACCAATAAGGTTGGAACACCCATAACGTCAGCAGCTAATCGAGCGGCAATTAAATTTCGAACCGCCGTTTGTGTTGGCAATAGGACTTTACCACCTAAATGACCACACTTTTTCTCAGAGGAAAGTTGATCTTCAAAGTGAACACCCGCTGCTCCTGCTTCAATCATCCCTTTCATCAGTTCAAAACAGTTTAATTGTCCGCCAAAACCAGCTTCTGCATCCGCAACGATTGGAACAAACCAATCAATGGAGCTATCTCCTTCTGAATGAGTAATTTGATCCGCACGTTGAAGCGCTTGGTTAATTCGTTTTACCACACTCGGTACGCTGTTTGCTGGATATAAGCTTTGGTCCGGATACATATTTCCAGAAAGATTGGCATCCGCAGCAACTTGCCAGCCACTTAAATAAATTGCTTTTAGTCCTGCTTTTACCTGCTGAACAGCTTGATTTCCTGTTAGTGCCCCAAGTGCATTAATGTAATTTTCTTCATTTAACTGCTTCCAAAGTTTTTCTGCTCCACGTTTAGCCAAAGTATGCTCGATGTCGATAGAACCACGAAGCTTGATAACATCCTCTGCTGTATAGGGTCTAGTAATTCCATTCCAACGTTTATCCATTTCCCAACTTTCTTGTAACAGCTTCGCTCTTGAATTTGTCATCTTAAATTCCTCCTATTAATCTATCAAATTTTTATAAAAGCTTATTACCAGGTAAAGTTAAAAACTCTACAAATTCATCATTTAAGATTAAGCCATCAAACAGTTCAATCGCTTCAGTGAAGCGCCCATTTTCATAAGCAGACAAGCCGATTTCATTCTTGATTTTTTCTAACTCCTCAACCTTAAATTGCTCATACATTTCCAACGTTACCTTTCGTCCATCCGCGAGAACGCCTTTTGGGTGGCGGATCCACTGCCATAATTGCGCCCGAGAGATTTCTGCCGTTGCTGCGTCCTCCATTAAATTATGAATGGGTGCAGCTCCTCTTCCAGATAACCACGAAGCAATGTATTGAATACCAACATTAATATTCACGCGTACGCCATCTTCGGTAATCTTACCGCCTGGTGTCTCAAGTAAATCACTGGCTGTTATCGTAACCTTTTGTTGTTTGGTTGTATGAATCTGGTTGGCTAGCGGCATAACTTTATCAAATACTTCTAGAGCTACCGGTACGAGACCCGGGTGTGCTACCCATGTACCATCATGACCATCGTTTGCTTCACGTTCTTTATCAGCACGGACCTTTGCAAATGCTTCCTCATTGGCCTGTGGATTGTCGCGGATTGGTATTTGTGCTGCCATCCCTCCAATTGCCGGTGCCTTTCGGCGATGACAGGTTTGAATCGTAAGTAATGAGTAAGAACGCATAAATGGTGCAGTCATGGTTACCTGGGCACGATCTGGGAGAATGATATTTTCATGGTTACGCAGCTTTTTCAGGTAACTGAAAATATAATCCCATCTGCCACAGTTCAACCCTGCTGAGTGTTCCTTTAATTCAAATAGAATTTCATTCATTTCAAAGGCAGCCATGATGGTTTCTAGTAAAACAGTTGCTTTAATACTTCCTTGAGCTATTCCAAGTTTGTTTTGAGCAAAAACAAAAACATCATTCCAAAGCCTTGCTTCTAAATGGCTTTCTAACTTTGGCAGGTAGAAATAAGGACCTGTTCTTCTAGCCAACAGATTTTTTACATTATGGAAAAAGTACATTCCAAAATCAAAAAGGCTTCCGGACATAGGCTTGCCATTATACAGCACATGTTTCTCTACTAAATGAAGTCCGCGCGGTCTTACAAACAGAACCGCAGTTTCCTCATTCAGCACATACTTTTTTCCATTTTGATTTTCATAGGAAATCTTCCGATTTACTGCATCTCTTAAGTTGATTTGTCCCTCGACGATATTTTCCCAGGTTGGTGAAGTGGCATCTTCACAATCTGCCATAAAAACTTTTGCACCTGAATTTAGAGCATTGATGATCATTTTTCTTTCTGTTGGTCCGGTAATTTCTACACGGCGATCTTGAAGATCCTTTGGCAGCGGAGCAATTGTCCAGTCTCCATTACGAATATGCTTTGTTTCAGGAAGGAAATCTGGAAGTTTTCCGTTATTCATTTCCTCTTGGCGTTTTTGCCTGTACTGTAACAGTTCAATTCGCCTTGCTCCAAACCTTTTCTCCAGCTCCTCGATAAAATTAAGTGCTTCGGGTGTCAAAATCTCATCGTATTGCTCTTTGAGAACACCAATTACTTCAATACCTGTTGTTTGCGTCGACATGGACTCGCTCACCTCTTTGTTATAATACAGTGTATCACCATGTATTGTATTATATAACACGATATTTAAAAATGGAACTGCTTTTTCAGAAAATTTTCAAAAATAGGTACAAATTCCCTGTTGAAGTTTTCTTTTGTATTATTTCCATTCTGATTAAGTCATTTAAAAGGTGCTTTTTTCCAATAATATTTAGCAAATGGAAGGTCATGATATAGAGGTGATTCACAATAAATTAAGGGGGAATAGAAGTTATGCCACAAATCGATGTCAATCAATTAAACCAAGCAAAAGCTAATGTTACACTGACGCAAACCCTGCTGAGTCAAGCAATTGAAAAAGCAAATTCAGATCCAACTCTAGCTCAGGAAGCGATGAAACAAGCTTCCAGCGAAATCTCTTCTGCGTTAAGTGCAGTAACGCAAGCACAAAATGCAGCTAAATCCTCTCCTTCGGAATAAACTTTATAACAACCAAAAGGGCTGCCGAAATATACCGCGGCAGCCCACCTAATTATGAAATACGTTCATATCTTTCTTTTGCTAAGATATACATGGCACTTCCCCATCCTAACGGAGTATTAGAATTATATTCTGCGGATTTAGCAAAGTAGAGTTCCGGTAAACTGCCGTCTGGAAGCATCACATTTTCGGTTGCTGTAATATACTGTTTAGCCTTTTTAACATTTCCTAATTCTAAATGGCATAATGCCAGCCAAGGTAACCCAAATGTCCATTCTGCCTCGGTTCCATAGTAAAAAGATAAATCATGATGTCTTCCTTCCTGCTCAAGGGTGGAGTAATAGGAATCTCCTTTATAGCGAATTACCCCTCGCTCCCGTAAAAGGTGCATTTCAATTTGGTCAACAACCAATTTCGCTTCTTCCCCTGCCAAAATCCGATATGGGAAGATTAAACTCAATTGAGCTAAATCGAAGGGACGATCACAACTTTCATTTGGATATAGATTTGTTAATGTCTGATTTCCATTGGCGATCCAATCTCCAGGGACAAACACAATGTCTTTTACAGCCTCAAGACCTGCGACACATGCTCCCACTGAGCTCGAATGAACTTCTCTCCATTCCTCCCACATCCCATTATCTGCGTCATCCCAGTACTCCACACAACCTAAATAGCCAACCAACTTTTGAACAATTTCATGATCCTTTGCATCTCTTATGATTCTTTTTCCATTTTTTTGGCCCATGCCAATTCCCCATAATATCGCACCAATTGCATCATGCTGTGCATGTCCCCATGGAGAATCTATTTCCTTTACCTCGGAGGCAGAATACCTTGAGTGAATATATTCCCATTGTTCCCTTGGTTTTTGAATGGTATGGATATCCAACTTCCATTCGTATTCTCTAAATAAGTCTAGAATCCGATGATAGGTCATTTCATAAATGTGATTATTTTTCGCCAAATAAGGAAGGGACATATAAAAAGAATCTCGTAACCATACATATTGATAGTCCTGTGACGAAGAAGCTAAATACAAACCATGCGGCAAACGTAATTGATCTAGAATTTGATAACTATCGAATATTCTCTCGCTCATAATTCACCTCGGTAGTTTTTCCTATCTTTTTCGCCAATTCGCAAACTTTTTATACAAGAAAATTTATGTATAAACTAGTAAAAAATGGTCCATGCTAGAAACTATAGAAATAGATTAGGAGAGTGAGGGGTAATTTACCATGAGCACTGAGGAAATAAATAAAATTATTGCTGTAAAAAAGATGGATTTAGAGGAATGTGAGCAGGAACTTAATAGTCGTTACTATCCTTCTATCGTCAGAATCGCAATGATGAATTACATAGTAAACTTGCAAGAACAATTAGAAGAATACGATAATGACCTTATTAATTTGTAAAAAAAATGACGTGTGAGGGTTCACACGTCATTTCTTTTATAATGCAATAATCGTAAAAAATCAGCTTCGCGATCGTGACTGTTCAGGAAATCTTCACTGGCAATTGCAGCTAAAATTTTTCCCTTTTTAGAGGAATCCTTCACTTCGTTCAAAATTCGCTGCCGTGCCGAAAATAGGAATTCTAGATAAGCATCATACCGTTCATCATATTGATATTCCAGCTGTTCGCGTATTTTCCTTGCCAATGTCGGACTGGCAGCTCCGGTTGATACGGCAATACTCAATCGTCCTCGCTGAATATGTGAAGGAACATGAAAATCCGAACCATCCGGGTCATCCGCAATGGTCACAAGCTGCTGGTCACTTGCAGCCATTTTGATAGACTGATTCAATGCTTTGTCGTTCGTTGCAGCAAAAATTAAGAACGCACCGTCAATGTCTTGTTTTGAAAAAGACTTTTCAAGCCACTCGATCCTTCCACGACCTGCTAGTTCCCTAAGATCATCTGTAGCATTGGGACTAATCACGATGATACGTGCTCCGGTACCAAGCAGCCCAGTAACTTTCCGTTCTGCAACTTTGCCGCCGCCAACAACCACAACTTTTTTACCCTCAAGCCTTAACATAACCGGATAGTTTGAATTCAAGCATACACCCTGCCTTTCCTATTCAATCGGACACTGAATTAAGTAGTCAACCAACGATTCTCTTGTTGCAGAAACGGGCATCCCATCTACCGATAGGCCAACACGTTCAACTGCATTTTTTGTCTGCTGTCCCATGCAAACCACCTGCACTTTTTTTAAAAGATCGGAAACGTCAATATCACATTTCTTTAAACCCTCGATAAATACATCAACTGATGCAGCGCTTGGGAATACCATGGTATTTATTTCGGCTTCTTCAAGCATTCGTTGAAAAATTGGCAGAAACTGCTGGTCGATCTCTTTTTTACTTGTGATGATAAAATCAGCATTTTCTACCACATACTTACGATCGTCTCCGACAACCAGCAGGCTTCCTTCTTGTGGCATGTCCTCAATGAGACTAGCCATAAATCCACGTTCTTTTAAGGCATTAATAGATTTACTGGAGCATCCATAGAAATCGGCGTTTATTTTTCGAATATCGATTCCTTTTTCCATAATAGCCTTAAAAAATTCACTTACGCACTCTGGGGAGGAGAACAAAATTTTATCGTATTCCGTTACATTAGCTAATCCCATGGGCAAATTTGTCTTTTTCCACTTTGGAAATTCGATGACATCTGCTCCCTTTTCGATAAACTCCATTGCTATACCGCTAACACTTTCACTTGTCCGCGCTAGTAATATTTGTCTGCCGTATAAAGGCATCTTTTCAAACCAGTTGATTTTTTCACGTAGAGAAATAACATCTCCAACAAGAATAATCGCTGGGTTACTAAATTTAGCCTTGAGAACCTTTGCGGAGATATCTTCTAAAGTCCCCTGCAAGGTTTTCTGACGGCCAAATGTTCCCCATTGAATCAGGATGACAGGTGTGGAAGATGGTTTACCATGCGCGATAAGATTTTCGCTGATAAATGGCAGGTTTCCAACCCCCATGTAAAAAGCAATTGTATCAACGCCACGGACAAGACCATCCCAATCTAGCATTGGTTTTCCATCTTTTGATTTATCATGTGCGGTTACGACTGCAAATGATTCCGCATGTTCCCTGTGGGTGACAGGAATTCCTGCATAAAGGGGGGCTGCAATCCCCGATGAGATACCAGGAACAATTTCAAAAGGAATTTGATAATTTGCAAGAGCCGCTGCCTCTTCTCCAACACGACCAAAAACACCAGGATCTCCGCCCTTTAATCGGACCACCACTTTACCTTCTAGTGCCTTTTCTACTAAAAGGTCATTGATATTCTCTTGGCGTAAAATATGGCGGTCTGGTAATTTGCCACAATAGATCAGTTCGCACTCATCTGGAGCAAATTCCAAAAGTTTTGGATTGGCAAGCCGGTCATATAAAATGACTTCGGCTTGCTTAATTGCCTCTAATCCTTTCACTGTGATTAAGCGAACATCCCCTGGCCCTGCTCCTACTAAAAATACTTTTCCCATTCCCATTTTGCAGCCATCCTTCCAAACTCTTTATATAATAATATATACGTTATTTGCTTCTACTTCCACCTGATAGGTTTTAACCTGCCCTTCATCTGGCGCTTGAACTTTTCCATCTGCTAACGAGATTTTCCAATCATAGACTGGGCAGAAAACAAACTCGCCGCTTACAAGACCTTCTTTTAAGACACCGCCTTTTGGGTGGGGACTGCGGTTTTCAATCGCGTATACCTTTCCGTTTGTTACCTTAAATAATGCTATTTCAGTATCATTAATGTTAACAGCGTAACCAGCCCGTACTGGGAGGTCAGAATAATTACCAACTAAAGTCCGCGTTTTGGTTAAAATCATTTATTATCACTCTCCTGCCTTAACAATGTGATTTGCATAGTACTTATCTTTAATGTTTTCACTTTCGATCGCCTCATTCCAAGGCTCAATATATTTCTTTAATGTTTGATCCATACGCTCATTTAATTCTTTTCTAGTTTCTTCGTTTGCTAGGACCTCTTTTACATGCTCTAAGCCAACTCGTTCTACCCATTTAGAGGTCCGCTCCAAGTAATTTGCTGTTTCACGATAATATTGCAGGTACGCCCCGGTCATTTCCATTACCTCTGCTTCTGTTTTCACCGTAGCTAATAGGTCACCAGCACGGAGATCGACACCGCCGTTACCGGCAACATAGATTTCCCAGCCGCCATCGATTCCAACGAAACCAATATCCTTAATTCCTGCTTCTGAGCAGTTTCTTGGGCAGGCAGACACACCCATTTTTACCTTATGAGGAGTATCAAGACGTTCAAATTTCTTCTCAAGTTCAATTCCAAGGGACATGGAATCCTGTGTGCCATAGCGGCAGAACTGTGCTCCTACACAGGTTTTTACCGTACGAAGTGTTTTTCCGTATGCATAACCTGAAGGCATATCAAGCTCTTTCCACATGCTAGGCAGGTCTTCTTTTTTGACTCCAAACAAGCCAATTCGCTGTCCGCCCGTTAGTTTTACAAGTGGAACCTCATATTTTTCGGCCACTTCGGCAATCTTCTTCAAATCGGCTGCCGTTGTCACACCGCCATACATTCTTGGTACAACTGAGTATGTTCCATCCTTCTGAATGTTCGCGTGCATTTTCTCATTTACTAAGCGTGAATCGCGGTCATCCTTGTATTCATCCATGTGAATCATTCCAAGGTAGTAGTTGATAGCCGGACGACATTTTGTACATCCTTCTTCGTTATTCCACTCCAAAACATTCATTACTTCTTTAACACTTGTTAGGCCTTTTTCTCTGATTTCAGCGATCAATTCTTCACGGCTAATGGTTGTACAACCGCAAATACTTGTTTTTTGTGCTGCATTTGCATCGAATTGGTCACCAAGTGTATAGGCAAGAATATCGTTTACCATCGGTTTGCAGCGCCCACAAGAACGGCCTGCATTTGTACAATGGCTTACTTGATCAAGTGTTATCAGACCTTGCGTTTTAATCGCCTCAACAATCGCACCTTTTGTCACACCATTACAGCCACATACCAATTCATCATTTGGCATCGAAGCAATATCGCCGCTTCCGCCTTCCGCTGAACATTGTGACTCAAAAATAGAAATCCCTGTGATATCTTCCTTTTTTGAAAGCATTCTATATAACCTTGTACTGTCTTTTGTATCACCATAAAGGACAATCCCAACAATTCTGTTATTGCGGATTAAAGCCCTCTTATAAATACCTTCATATTCGTTGTAAACCATAATTGATTTTGTTGTTCCATCTTCATAAATCTCACCTGCTGAGAAAAGGTCAACACCAGCAACTTTAAGCTGGGTGCCTGTCACCGAACCTTCATAAGCCGATGCTTCTCTACCACATAAACGTTCAGCTAAAACTTTACCTTGCTCGTATAACGGTGCAACCAATCCGTATACGATTTCTCTGTGCTCGGCACACTCACCAACGGCATAAACATGTGGCGCACTTGTTTCCATATAGTCGTTAACCACGATTCCACGATTCACATAGATTCCACTGTTTTTAGCAACTATCGTATTAGACTTAATCCCGATTGCCATGACAACAAGATCTGCTTGAACGAAGGATCCATCTTTAAAGCGAAGACCAGCCACGCGCTCATCTCCGATCACTTCAACAGTTTCCTTTTCCATTAAAAATCTCATGCCTTGTGATTCTAGCTCTGCTTTTAGTAAGGAGGAGGCAATTGGATCCAACTGACGCTCCATTAAACTTGGCATTAAGTGTACAACATCAACTTTCATCCCAAGGTTGAGCAAACCTCTAGCCGCTTCAAGACCAAGAAGTCCGCCGCCAATTACCACTGCTTTTTTATACTCTGCCGCTGACTTGATCATCATTTCACAATCTTTTATATCACGAAAACCGGTAACGCCGATTTTATCCGCACCTGGAATTGGCAGAATGAAAGAATTCGATCCCGTAGCGATAATGAGTTCGTCATATGCTACTTCTCGCCCCTGGTCGGAAATTACCTTCTTACTTTCAACGTCAATCTTCGTTATGCTTTCACCCGTAAATAACTGAATATTATTCTCTTTATACCAGTCTAGTGGATTTATAATGATTTCATCAAAGCTGGTATCACCTTGAAGAATATTCGATAATTTTATGCGGTTATAGTTAGGATGTGGTTCTTGTCCAAAAATAGTAATTTCAAATTGTTCTGGTGAAAGTTTAAGAATTTCCTCTATTGTTCGAACTCCCGCCATTCCATTCCCAATCATCACTAGTTTTTTCATGTCGGATCGCGCTCCTCATATATTAATCAACGAATTTGTATTTATAAGTTTTTCTCTATAGATACATTGTAAATGCTGAGACTCCGAAAATTTGTGAAGTACGTCACATATCACATTGTGTTTGTGAATGATTTCACATTATTGTCATAAAAAAATTAAGATTATATTACTGTAGTGACCAAAACGCCATTTCATTTTCAATCTCTATCACTCCAAACCTACTGGAGTTACCCAAACATCGTTCACTTTCCATTTCGGTCACTCCAGACCTCCCGGAGTGACCCAAACATCTTTTCACTTTCCATTTCGGTCACTCCAGACCTCCTGGAGTGACCCAAACATCTTTTCACTTTCCATTTCGGTCACTCCAGACCTCCCGGAGTGACCCAAATACCTTTTCATTTTCAATCTCGGTCACTCCAGACCTCCTGGAGTGACCCAAATACCTTTTCATTTTCAATCTCGGTCACTCCAGACCTCCTGGAGTGACCCAAACATCTTTCCATTTTCCATTTCGGTCATTCCAGACCTCCCGGAGTGACCCAAATACCTTTTCATTTTCAATCTCGGTCACTCCAGACCTCCTGGAGTGACCCAAACATCTTTCCATTTTCCATTTCGGTCACTCCAGACCTCCCGGAGTGACCCAAATACCATTTCATTTTCAATCTCGGTCACTCCAGACCTCCTGGAGTGACCCAAACATCTTTCCATTTTCCATTTCGGTCACTCCAGATCTCCGGTAATGACCTCTAATCCTATAAAACAAGAATAAAGCCCAACTCATACGAATTGGGCTCCAACAATTTGATATTAATACATTTCAGATGTAGTCTTAGCTTGCAAATGAAGCAATAGATAGTCAGGACCGCCAGCTTTTGAGTCAGTTCCAGACATGTTAAAGCCGCCGAATGGCTGATAACCAACAATTGCTCCTGTACATGAACGGTTGAAGTATAAGTTACCAACATGGAAGTCTTCACGAGCTTGTTCTAAGTGCTCACGATTGGTTGTGATTACCGCACCTGTTAAGCCATACTCAGTGTTGTTGGCAATTTCAATTGCTTCCGTGAAATTCTTTGCCTTCGTGAAACCAACCACTGGGCCAAAGATTTCTTCTTGCATGATCCGTGCATCCGGAGCAAGGTCAGCAATAACAGTTGGCTGAATGAAGTAGCCTTTTGAATTGTCTCCTTCGCCGCCCGCCATTAGCTTGCCTTCTTGCTTTCCAATCTCAACATACTCCATGATTTTCTTGAAAGCATTATTGTCGTTAACAGGACCCATGAATGTATCTTGCTCAGTTGGGTCACCAACGGTTAATTGCTTCGTTAACTCTACCACACGGTTCAATACAGTATCATAAACATCCTCAACAATTACTGCACGAGAACATGCTGAACATTTTTGACCAGAGAATCCAAATGCGCCTGCAACGATTGATTGTGCAGCAAGCTCTAGATCTGCTTCTGAATCTACCACAATCGTATCTTTACCGCCCATTTCAGCGATCAAACGCTTCATCCAAACTTGACCTGGATTCACTTTAGAAGAACGATCGAAAATACGAAGGCCAACATCACGTGATCCAGTGAAGCTGATGAAACGAGTATCTTTATGGTCTACTAGGTAATCGCCCACTTCAGCACCACTTCCTGGAACGAAGTTTAATACACCCTTTGGAAGTCCTGCTTCTTCCATTACTTCAACGAATTTCGCTGCCACAATTGGAGTGGTGGAAGCAGGTTTTAGTAGAACTGTATTACCCGTAACAATTGCTGCTACTGTTGTACCAGCCATAATCGCTAGTGGGAAGTTCCATGGTGAGATGATGATACCAACACCAAGTGGAATATAGTTGTAACGATTAAACTCATTTGGACGGCTATTTACTGGTACGCCATCTTTTAATGCCAGCATTTGACGGCCATAATATTCAAGGAAGTCAATCGCTTCCGCTGTATCTGCATCCGCTTCTCTCCATGGTTTACCTGCTTCTTTTGTTAAAAGGGCAGAGAACTCATGCTTACGGCGGCGAATAATAGTCGCAGCTTTAAACAATACATCCGCACGTACTTCAGCTTTCACTTTTTTCCACGTTTTGAATGCTTCAACCGCTGCCTGCATGGCTTGTTCAGCAAGATCCCTGCTAGCTTTTGATACGGTACCAATGACTTCTTCTTTATTTGATGGATTATAGGAAACGATTTTATCTTCTGTTGTAATTTTTTCGCCGCCGATTACAAGTGGGTAATCCTTGCCTAAATAACTTTCAACTGTTTTAATCCCGTTAAGATAGGCTTGACGGTTTTCTTCATTTGTAAAATCTGTGAATGGTTCATGCTTATAAGGTTGCACCATGTCTTAAAAACCTCCTATGTATTAAAAACATTACATCCTTGTACATTCTAACATGTTTTATTTCCACCTATCAACGGGTAGCCTAGAAGGGCATATATTGGCAAAAAAACCCGGCATTAAGCCAGGTTAGTAAACATGCACAAATGGTTCGGCTTCATTTGCCTTTCGAACAATTAACGCTTCAGGTCCGTCAACAGATGTAACACTTACTGAAACAGATAAGTAATTTGGAAAATGCTCGAGGACAAGACCCGTTACATATTGCGTAAATCCAATGGCCTCTGATTTTCCATAGAATTGAATAGGAATCGAAATATCTAAATCAGTAAATTGATCTCCGATATAGAAGGCGCGGCCAATAACACCATTAAAGTTTGGAAAATATTCCTCAACATCCTGCTTAAAGTTTAAGAAAGCCGTCACATCGTCTCGGTGTGCCTCTTGAGCCTCTGTCGATGGAAAGAGGAAATACTTTTCATTTACCGGCTCCCAGGCACTAATCGTCGAACTTCCTTTTGCAACATTGGCATAAGTGAAAAACGTACCAGGGACGACTGATGAGCTGCTTTGCTGTTCAAACAGAGCAATGGTAATCGGAACATCCTTCAGGTTTTTCATTGTCCGCAGGCGTTTCAAGACCTCATCTGCAATCTTTTTACCTTCGCGTTCCATTTCAGCAAATTCAATTTTCCTCTCAAAGTATGGTTCCCCTACTGCAGTCCGGAAATAGTGGACGGAGTTTAGTGCCAGTCCAATCACGACACCGCCCAATTTAACAGTATCATTTTCACCTTTGATTAGGTAATCATGTTCTAAAATATGAGCTAAGTAGATAGGACTATTACTATTTCCTTCTTGAAAATCTGCACCATCTGGCATGAGTGGGTTTAAACCGATATTTTCCTCTTCATCCATCTTCTTTTCGGTTAATTGTGCTTCTGTGAATTTACGATTCAACCATAGTCTAACGGTATTTCTCTTTAGTTCCTGTCCTTCACGAAACAAATAGGTTTTTGGATCAAATTGATGTTGAGCAATTCTCTGTAAACCTGTTTCAAATTCGTTAATATCATATCTAGTATTAATATTTCCAACTATTAAACCACGTGCTTCCCCAGGTTCAAACGGTAAAATCGTCCGATAGTAGTTGTCTGAAATATTATATTTCGGAATAATTGCTTTCTCTTCCGTCTCTTCCTTTGTCTGCACAACATTCTCCTGCTTTTGAAAGTTTGGTGCACATCCACTAAGCAGTATAACAAGAGAAAGAGCGAGCAATGAGAGTTTTCTCACGTCATACACCTCTTATTTATTTAGTTCTACCAAGAGCTTCTCCTCGTCCCAAACTTCAATTCCCAGCGCCTCGGCCTTGGCAAGCTTTGATCCTGCCTCCTCACCCGCAATAACAAGGTGTGTCTTCTTGCTTACACTCCCCGATACATTTCCACCAAGTGCTTCAATTTTCTCCTTGGCTTCATTTCTCGAAAGTTGCTCTAACTTCCCTGTCAAAACGACCGTTTTACCAGCGAAGATACTATCTGATTCCGCTGCAGAAACCGGTTTAGCACCTTTATACTCCATATTGACTCCAACAGCATGAAGTTCCTTCAACAATTCTTCTGCTTCTTCTTGTTCAAAAAAGGCAACAATGGAATCAGCCATTTTATCACCAATTTCATTGATCGCTAATAAGTCTTCTTTTGAAGCTGCTGCCAATTTGTCCATTGTATCAAAGCTTTGAGCAAGGGTTTTAGCCGCTTTCGCACCAACGTGGCGAATTCCAAGACCAAATAACAATTTCTCTAGTGAATTTGCCTTTGAATCCTCAATTGCCTTTAGAAGATTACTTGCTGATTTCTCACCCATTCTTTCTAATGCCAAAAGTTGTTCACGCGTAAGTTTATAAATATCTGCAACATCGCTGATTAATTTTTCTCCAAAAAGCTGGCTGATCACTTTTTCACCTAAACCCTCAATATTCATCGCATCACGTGATACAAAATGAATCAAGCCTTCGCGAATTTGAGCAGGACATTTCGGATTGATGCATCGTAAAGCAACTTCCCCTTCGAAACGAACAAGTTCACTTTCACATTCTGGACAATGTGTCGGCATTTGAAAGTCACGCTCTTCCCCCGTTCGTTGCTCTGCAAGAACATTGACCACTTCAGGAATGATATCTCCTGCTTTTTTAACCACAACTTGGTCGCCAATCTTTATGTCCTTCTCGCGGATTAAGTCTTCATTATGCAAGGAGGCACGCTGGACTGTGGTACCTGCTACTTTAACTGGTTTTAGTATCGCTGTTGGTGTAACAACACCTGTCCTGCCGATACTTAATTCGATGTCCAAAAGGGTTGTAACCACTTCTTCTGCTGGAAACTTATAGGCAATTGCCCAGCGCGGACTTTTCGCGGTTGTACCAAGTGCTCTCTGGTGCTCATAGGAATCAACCTTAATAACAATACCATCTATTTCATACGGTAAATTCGGGCGCTTATCGACCCAGCTATTTACAAACTCTATAACCTCGTTAATCGTAGGGCACTTTCGCCGCTCTTTATTTGTTTTAAAGCCGAGATGATCTAAGTAATCCAGTCCCTCACTATGAGCAGCAGCGACCATCTCACCACCACCACCAATTCCATATAAAAAGACATCTAGATTGCGAGTCGCAGCAATTTTCGGATCTAGTTGGCGTAAAGAACCTGCCGCCGCGTTACGCGGGTTTGCAGCTAACTCTTCACCACGTTCAGCCTTTGCTTTGTTAAGCGCTTCAAAGGAGCTCTTCGGCATATAGGCTTCTCCACGAACTTCTAAGGTTGCATTTTCACGCAAGCGGAGAGGAATCGATTTGATCGTTTTTAGGTTGGCCGTTATATCCTCGCCAATGGTTCCATCTCCTCTTGTTGCTCCTTGAATAAATAAACCATCTTCATAGCGTAACGAAACAGCAAGACCATCAATCTTTAATTCACATACATAGGAAAAGTCATCTCCGACAGCCTGACGAATCCGTCGGTCAAAATCTCTTAAATCCTGCTCGTTGAAAGCATTACCTAAGCTCAACATTGGTGTTCGATGCTCTACTTTTTCAAATAAATCCAGTACATCTCCACCAACGCGAACGGACGGGGAGTCGGGTGTTCTTAGTTCTGGAAATGTTGCCTCGATCTCTAAAAGTTCCTGCATTAAACGGTCATATTCTGCATCCGGAACTGTGGGTTTATCCAGCACATAATACTCATAGCCATATTGATTTAATAGGCTTCTTAGTTCATTGACTTCCAATTCAGCTGTTTGAAGGTCCATAAATCCAGCCCTTTCATTGTAAAATTCTACGAGAATAGCCCCATGATAGGGGCAATTCTTTTTTATACCTTTTTTGTTATAGGTGCGAATTTGGCTAGCAGGCGCTTGATGCCAGTAGGACTTGGAAATGCAATGTCTAGCTCTGTTCCTTCACCTTCTCCTTTAACACTTACCACTGTGCCAATGCCCCATTTACCATGTTCAGCTTTATCGCCGACCCTCCAGCCGATGGTATCCCCGCCAGTGGAAGAGGCTACAGGTCTCATGACCGGTTTTCTAGTTACCGGGGTACCAAATGAGGTTCCTGTCGAACCAGAGGCACTCCTTCCGAAAGAAGTTCCCGTTGAAGGAGTGACACTCCTTCCAAAAGATGTCCCTCTTGATCCAAACGGAGTACTCTTCCGTTCCTCTTTTTCCACGCCTTCTAAAAGGTCTTCCGGAATTTCACTGATAAAACGGGATGCAGGATTCATGCTGGTACGCCCATACAACGTTCTCATCTGAGCATTTGTGATGAATAGAGTTTGCTCGGCCCGAGTAATACCTACATATGCCAAGCGTCGTTCTTCTTCCATCTCAGCTTCTTCCATTAATGAACGACTGTGAGGGAATACACCCTCCTCCAATCCAATTAGAAAGACAACTGGAAATTCTAAGCCTTTGGCAGAGTGCAATGTCATAAGAGTAATAGAATCCGTCTTTTCACCATCATCATCCAATGAGTCAATATCGGCAACAAGAGCTAAATCTGTTAAGAAAGCAACTAAACTCTTATCTTCATTCACTTCTTCAAAGTTCTTGGTTACAGATAATAATTCATCTAAGTTTTCCAGTCTGCTTTGGGCTTCAATGGACTTCTCTGCCTTAAGCATTTCACGGTAACCAGACTTATCTAAAATATCCTCAACCAGTTCTGTGACCGAAAGGAATTCCTGCATTTGAGTATAGTTTTTAATTAAATCTCTAAATTCTCTAGCCCCTTTGGTGATTTTCGGACTTAATCCTAAAAGTTCAACTGAGTCTAGTGCTTGAAAAATAGAAATATCATGCATGGCCGCAAAATTGGCCATTTTATCAACTGAACTTGAGCCAATTCCGCGTTTTGGTACGTTGATAATGCGCTGCAAGCTGATGTCATCATCTGGATTCGAAATGAGCCTCAAATACGCTAGCATGTCCTTGATTTCTTTTCTATCATAGAACTTCGTTCCGCCGACAATGCTATATTCAATATTTGATTTTAACAGCACTTCCTCCATTACACGGGACTGAGCATTCGTCCGGTAAAGGATTGCAACATCTGAATTTTTATATCTGCCATCGCGTGTTAATTCTTTTATTTTACCAGCAACAAACTGCGCTTCCCCCTGCTCACTATCTGCACGATAGTAAACAAGTTTGTTTCCTTCTGGGTTTTCCGTCCAAAGATTCTTTGCCTTGCGGGTTACATTATTTTCGATGACCTTATTTGCTGCAAGCAGTATTCTTTTTGTAGAGCGATAGTTTTGCTCTAAAAGAATAACTGTCGCATTTGGATAATCCTTTTCAAACGAGAGAATATTGGCAATATCTGCTCCACGCCAGCGATAGATCGACTGGTCGGAATCCCCAACAACGCATAGATTCTTAAAGCGATTCGCAAGAAATTTTACGAGCATATACTGTGCTCTGTTTGTATCCTGATATTCATCAACATGAATATACTGGAACTTCCGTTGATAATAATCAAGTACTTCAGGAACACGTTGGAACAATTGAATCGTCATCATAATCAAGTCATCGAAATCGAGCGCTTGATTCTTCCGTAACCTTTTCTGATATTCAGTATATACATCGCTGACTGTTTGTTCAAAATAGCCGCCAGCTGTTTTTGCATACTCTTCTGGATCAATTAATTCATTTTTTGCTGAGCTAATCGCACCTAAAATGGCGCGTGGATCATATTTTTTCGGATCAAGGTTCTTATCTTTAAGAATTCCTTTCACCACCGATTGTTGATCACCTGTATCTAAAATCGTAAAGTTGCGGTTATAGCCCATTCTGTCGATGTCCCTGCGCAAGATTCTTACACACATCGAGTGGAAAGTAGAAATCCAAATTTCCTCTGCCGCGCCGCCCATCATTTTCCCAATTCGCTCTCTCATTTCGCGAGATGCTTTATTTGTAAAAGTAATCGCTAAAATGTTATATGGATTCACACGTTTTTCTACAATTAAATAAGCAATTCGGTGCGTTAATACTCTAGTTTTTCCACTTCCAGCACCGGCCATTAGTAAAAGCGGACCGTCCGTTGCTTTCACGGCACTTTGCTGTTCTGGGTTTAAACCGTTTAAAAGCTTGTCAGTTAAATATTGCATCCCTTCACCACCATACCAAACATTTGTTCTTATTTTAACTCTTTATATCAATTTTAGCAAATTTTCATCGTACACTCTTTACTGTGGCTAATGCCTGTTCAAACTGATCATAAATGGCATTTCCGACCACAATGACATCCGCATGCTTAGCCATTTCTGCGGCTTGATCAACGGATGAAATTCCCCCGCCATAAAATAGGACTGTTTTCTCAAGTACCTTTTTAACTTCAGATACTACATGCGGGTCGCCAAATTTACCACTGTATTCAAGATAAAAGACTGGTAAATGGAACATCTTCTCCGCCATCATCGCATATGCTTTTACTTCCTCTATTGAAGCTGTGGTCATGGCAGAAGTCAGTTTGGCAGCTTTGCATTCCTCATTCAATATGCAGTAGCCTTCCATGACGATCTCTTCCCAATCCATAATCTCACCAAATTCTTTTACAGCCTGATGATGAAGCCCGGTTATCCACTTAGTATCATTGCTATTTAAGATTGTCGGAATAAAATAAAGGTCAAAACCAGGGGTCACCATTTCAATGCTTGAAACTTCGAGGACACAAGGAACGGTATAGCGGCGAATTCTTGCCATGAGATCGAGGACCTTTTCCAAGGTTACCCCATCACTTCCTCCAACTATAACCGCATCTGTTCCGGATTCACATATTTTCTCTAACTTATCATCCGGTATCTCTTTATTTGGATCGAGTTTAAACACATGGCGCCACTCGCGAAAATCATACATCCCAAGATCCTCCCATTCATCTTACATTACACCATTATAGCATTAGCGCAATCGAGAAAAAAACAAAACAGTAATTCAATCAATAGAAACTTTAACCAATGCGCTGCCAATCCATTCGGGGCTTATGCAACCAAGTCCCTATGCGCTAAAACATTAAAAACCGATGAGCAGTCTCTTTCAGTTTTTAGTTATTTTCTTAAAATACGTGCTGAAATGACAGTCTTAATGGCAACGTTATTGGTATATAAAAAAGTAAAAACTCGCGATAATTAGCGAGTTTTCTTTATAAGAATACAAAACCTTATTTCGAGTAACCAGCAAAAATAAAATAAGCGGAGGTTTTCCGGTTAAGATACAGAATGGAGTTCGTTTTGGGGTATATAAGCGGAGCTTTTCCGCTTATGCAAAGCAAAATCTCATAATTTTGACTTTTTTGAGTAAATAGGCGGAGTTTCTCCGTCTATTTAAGCTATTTTTAATGATATTTACTAATTAAGCGGAATTCTTCCGTCTATTTAAGCCATTTTTAATGATATTTACTAATTAAGCGGAATTCTTCCGTCTATTTATCAACTAGGGTGGTTAACCTGATTCCCCATAGCCAAAGGTATGAAATTTTGATAATAAAGAAAAAGACGTATGCCAATTCATACGTCAATTCTTGTGTCTATTAATAATTCTGCTTTGGTTATTTCTCTTCAGTTGTTTGTTCATTTTTAACACGTTCTAATACCATTTCATACGTATCATTACCAAAGTTCAAACAACGTTTTACACGTGAAATCGTTGCTGTACTAGCACCTGTTTCTGTCTCAATTTTATGATACGTATTTCCTTCACGAAGCATTCTAGCTACATCTAATCGCTGTGCAAGTGATTGAATTTCATTAATTGTACATAAATCATCAAAGAAGCGATAGCATTCTTCAAGGTCTTTCAATGAGAGTACAGCTTGAAATAACTGATCAAGCTCTTTCCCGCGCAGTTTATTAATTTGCATATGTTTTACCCCTTATTAGTTAAAGTATTATTTTACATTAAATGAAACGCTTGTTTGAAGTCCAGGATTCGTCGGTACCACATTAACCCAAGTCTTTCCCTGAACAAATGGTACAACTTTTCCATCCTTCACTGGAACAATTAAACCGTTATCATTTTTCCATTCGACTTCTATAACCTTACCTTTTTGCAATAAGTAGCCAGATCCCCCTGATTCAAAATCAATTTCCTTATGACCCACATTATCAATAACTTGATGAGTCGTCTCGATAATAAACAGATTATCTAACAGAATGGGTTCATTCGTCTCATGATCAATGGTTTGCTCCCCATTAGAGTAACGCTTGTATTTTCCAACTGAGCCGTCGTATTCATAAGTGGAGTCGAAAATCGCACTATTTGAATAAGAAATCATAACTGATTTCGCTTCATCCCCCGTAACGGATTTACTTTCATCCTCTGATAAAAACCGAAATTCAGGTGGAGACTGTTCCATTTCGTATTTCTTTTCCTTGGCACCTTTTAAAACATTTTCATAGCTAATATAGGAATTATGAGGCGCATCCCGGAATTTAGCCCTTTTAAACAAAGTACCATCATAAACCATCCCATTAAGGTTATCTACATAATCGTTTTCAAGCATTTTCTGTGCCTCTGCACTATAGCCATGAGCGATAAATAGAGCGTCTAGACCCTTAGCCAACTCAATGTAATAGTCCCTTGCACTACGTACTGGTCCAATATTTTCTGGTTTTTCACTTTGGAAAACTGCAAGAAACCGTGTAACATCACCCTCGGCAAGTATTTCATAAACAATATCGGCTTTATCTAAACCGGATTGCGGCCTAGCCTTTGGATGATTATTAACCATAACCGCCACTGCTCTTCCATCTGTCATTGTTTCTGAACCTACACCCGTTAATGGATAGTGGTAGGGTATCTCATTCTCAATCTCTTCTTGTACCACTTCTTCAACTTCTTTTACTGGCTCCTTTGGTCCACTAACCTTTTCTTTATCACTGCAGCCAACAAGCAGTAAAAGAGCTGCTGTTACTGCAACAGCCCATTTATTCATCTTAAAAAAACACTCCTAATACTTTACAACGGAAAGTATAAATTTTGTTGTTTTTATCCAATTAATTTACTTTTACATTTTAACGCATTATCGACGGAAAGAGAACAGTTTTGTTCATTACATCGTACATTCCTTGTTGAGTAATTCGGATATACGGTAAATGAGTAGCAGAAAAGAATAATAAACTGTAAACAGGATCTGAGAAGGAATATCCACGGTCCCTTAATTCAACAAGCAATTTCTTTTCCTCATTTATTAATTCCTTAATTGGAAGGTTTGACATAATTCCGTTAAGCCTTAACGGTACCTCACATACCACTTTTTCTTCCTCAACCATGACAATTCCACCGCCTAATTCCTTCATTCTATCAAAGGCGGCAAGCATATCACGTTTATTTTTTCCGATTAAAATAATATCTCCTGTATTAGAAAATGAACTAGCTAGTGCTGAAAGATTTGTTGCAAAACCTTTTAATAACGTATTAATCCTCCACTGGCCATTCCGATCTAGAAGTGTGAAGAAGCATTCATCATGGTCAGTTGACAGCTCATCACTTGAAGCATCAATCGCAATGGAATACGGTTTTGTAATAACCGAGTTCTCCATTTTGATCCCAAATGGCATAGAAAACTGTAAGTCGTCTATACTTAAATTCCAGTCTAGTTCCATTGGCTTCAGACCGTATTCATCCCAATTAATGGAGTGGTAGGCATCGATCACTTCTCCATCACGTTTTACCCATTGACCTTTTGCCAGCACGGAATGAGGTGTTGGATCTTCAATACTCGATAAGAAGTTAATATTTGCTACCCGGCCCGTTGCAATATTCCCATGCAGATGGTCAATGTTGTAATACCTTGCGATATTTACGGTTGCCATATTATACGCATCAATCACCGGTACCCCTTTTTCAATCGCAATCCGAATCATTTGGTCGGTAATACCTTGCTCATAAAAAGTCGATGTTGAGCCATCAGTGTTAAACATTAAACGATCATAGGCTTGAATTCCTAATCGTTTCATATCGTCGAGTAAGTCTGGCAGGTCCGGACGAATGGAAGAATATCTTAATGAAACCATATATCCCTGCATTAAGCGGTTATATACTTCTTCACCTGTCATTGCTTCATGATCACTATCTGCACCTAACAGCATCATTTTTGCTAATGTTTTCTCCGAGGCACCTGGAAAATGGCCCTCAATCTTTTTGCGCATCCGTTTTGCCTCTTGAATCCAATGAAGCATCATGTCATCGCCGTCTAACAGCTTAGGCCATCCCGTTAATTCCCCGCCTTGTAGAACAGCATCATGCTCTAACCACGACTTAATGTTGCTATGTGAAAAAACATCTTCTTCATTTAAAATTTCAGTTTGTGCATCAAAACGGCACCACCAGAACATAGTTGTTGGAATCGACCGTAAGTCTTTTAATAATGAAAACGCTTCCTTTTTCTTCAAATTCATAACCAAAGACATATTGTCATTGATGATCGTCGTTGTTCCAAACTGAGATGCATATGCCGCAAGAGTATGGGGATTATATAATTGATAAGGATGGGCATGCGGCTCGATATATCCTGGAACAAGTATTTCATTTGTGCAGTCAATAATTTCACAATTTTCCATCTGTGGCGGCAAATTTTCGCCGATATATACTATCCGATCTTCGTATATCCAAATATTCGCGCGCATCCACTGGCGAAATGTTTGATTTAAATACAAGGCATTTTTTAACAAAATGGTTGGTGAAGTTTTTCCATCTAAAACGGATACATGCATGCGTAAATGTTTATTTTTCCATCGATAACGTTGTTCGAGCATACGATACCCCTCCCTTTCTCAGAAGCTATCTATCTAGTATAAATATTGATTTATCAATAAAGAAAGCCCTTACAAAAATGATTTTACTCTATACTACCATATTTTATTGTTTAACGCATTAAAGAAATGGATATTTCCTGTAAAAATATTGTGAAGGAGTGAACAATGTGAACGTTACTAAAAATATTGGGATATTAAATGCATTAATTAGGATTACAATCGGGCTTACACTTCTATCTTGGAGTACGGCAAAAATGGTGAAGTTTCCGTGGAGAGACTCGTATTTGTTTATTGCCATTTGTGGAGCGATGAAGGTTGCTGAGGGAATTGTACGATTTTGCCCAGTAACGGCCTTGTTTGAAAGATATCAGGAAATGGAGCAGCAAACACCATTGGCACTTGGTGATGGGACACATACTGGCGATGTTGATCAAGTTCTACCTTATAATCCAACCTAAATAGTGGAGGAATCGTTCCCTTTATCTCCGATATTAAAGGAACTCGGGGAATATCCATTGGGCATCGTGCCCTCGCTTAGTTTTTTGGGTTTACAGTAACGATATCTTGGGATATCATACCCTTCACCTCGAATTTTTGGGGCATAGGGGAACAATTCTCCACTTATCATACCCTTTACCTAGGATTTTCGAGAATAATGGGAACGATTCCCTGCTAATCGTGCCCCTTTTATCGATGCTTCGAAAGCCACAGTAACAATTAGCCAGCCAAGACTAAACTAAAATCAATAAACGGGCTGACCTTAATTGGTCAGCCCGTGAAAGGGAGGTAATTTACAATGTTTTGGGAATATATACTAGATATGTCCTTCGTCCTTATCAGCTTAATCGGTGGTATTGTCGCTCTTTTATATGTGTTTATCCGCCGCTCTAACCGACGACGCGCCCGATAGCCTTCGAGCCGATATCCTTTCGATAGAAAACACCGTCACATATTAATTTATCAAGCTCACGGTAGACAGAATCCTGTGCTTCCTTCAAACTTTCAGCTTTTGCGCCAACTAGGAGAACTCTGCCTCCAGCAGTTTCAAATTCACCTAATTGGTTTTTATTTGTGCCTGCATGGAAGGTATAGACTTCTTTCGAAAAGTCCGCTAATCCTGATAGGACAGCTCCCTTTTCATATTGCTCTGGGTACCCTTTTGCTGCAACAACAACACCCACCATTGATTGTTCATCCCATTCTAACTCTGGAGTGCCGTCAGCTAAGACATCTAAAATGGTCTGAACTAAATCAGATTTTAACCTTGGTAAAATTACTTGTGTTTCCGGATCTCCAAACCGCGCATTAAACTCAATTACCTTGGGACCTTTATCACTCGCAATCAAACCTGCATATAGGATTCCACAAAAACTTCTTCCCTCTTGAACCATTGCTTTCGCTGCAGGCTTAAGGATGGTTTCAATTGCCGTTCCGACAATCTCATCCGCAATATGAGGTACAGGAGAATATGCACCCATTCCTCCTGTATTCGGACCCTTATCACCGTCAAAAGCACGTTTATGGTCTTGGGCAATTTCTAATGGGATAACAACTTCCCCATTTACAAATGCCATGAGCGAAAATTCCTCACCATCCAAAAACTCCTCAATAACCACCCGACTGGAAGCTTCACCAAATTTTTGGCCAACAAGCATTTCTTCTGTACTCTGTAATGCTTCTTCCAATGTTAAGGCAACGGTTACGCCTTTTCCAGCTGCTAATCCATCCGCTTTAATGACGATGGGAGCACCTTTTTCTTCAATATATTTCTTTGCTTCCTCAAAATTGGTGAATACAGCATACTCAGCAGTAGGAATTTCATATTTCCTCATGATTTCCTTTGCGAACGATTTGCTTCCTTCGATTTCTGCTGCCAATCTTCGCGGTCCAAACACAGCTAGACCTTCGGCTTCAAATTTATCTGCTAAACCTTCTAGCAAAGGCACTTCTGGTCCGATAATCGTTAGACCAATTCCCTGCTCGGTCGCAAATTGAATAAGTTGCTCATGATTACTTTCATCAATTAGAATACGTTCTGCAACGTCTTCCATCCCGTGATTACCAGGAGCCACAAATACTTTTTCTACAAGTGTGCTTTCACTTACTTTTCGGCACAGTGCATGTTCTCTTCCGCCTCGACCAATGATTAGAACCTTCATCCATTTCACCTCATATTAATGTTTAAAATGTCTAACTCCGGTAAAGACCATAGCAATTCCATACTCATCCGCTTTCTTGATGGAATCCTCGTCGCGAATCGAACCGCCTGGCTGAATGATCGCCGTAATTCCCGCTTTTGCTGCTGCTTCCACGGTATCATCCATTGGGAAAAAGGCATCTGAGGCCAGTGCTGCACCTGTTGCTTTTTCTCCTGCTTGTTTTAACGCAATCTCAGCGGCACCCACTCTGTTCATTTGTCCCGCACCAATTCCAATTGTCATATCCTCTTTTGTTACAACAATCGCATTGGATTTCACATGTTTGACAACCTTCCAGCCAAGCTTTAATGCTGCCCATTCCTGTTCCGTTGGCTGTCTTTTCGTTGGCACAGATAGTGTTGCATTCTCTAATGTATAGCAATCCTGCTCTTGAGCAAGCAATCCACCTTCAATCGTAGTCAACTTCATCTCTGGCTTTTTAGCATCTGAAAATGGAATCGTTAATAAACGAAGATTCTTTTTCGCTGTTAAAATTGATAATGCTTCTTCTGTGAAAGATGGTGCAATAATAATTTCTAAAAATATCTGATGAAGTTTTCCAGCTGTCTGGGCATCCACTTCGCTGTTAAAGGCAATAATTCCACCAAAAATAGAAACGGGGTCTGCTGCGAATGCTTTTTCAAACGCTGTAAAACTGTTCGTCCCTGTACCAATACCACAAGGATTCATATGTTTCACGGCAACTGCTGCAGGTTCGGAAAATTCTTTTACAATCTGCAAGGCTGCGTCCGCATCGTTAATATTATTATAAGAAAGCTCTTTACCGTGAAGCTGCTCCGCGTTTGCAATGGAGAAGGTAGAACCAAGTGGTTTTTTATAAAAAGCCGCTTTTTGATGAGGATTTTCTCCGTACCGAAGTGACTGCTTTAACTCATATGTAACCGTTAATGTTTCAGGTGTTTCTTCCTGTGCAAGCTCTGTCATGTATTCAGCAATTAATGCGTCATATGCTGCTGTGTGACGGAAAACCTTTGCCGCTAGCTTTCTGCGTGTTTCTAGCGTCGTTTTACCATCTGCTTTTAATTCCTCAATCACCGTTTTATAATCAGCAGGATCAACCAGCACTGTTACATATTGATGATTTTTTGCTGAAGCACGTAACATTGTAGGACCACCGATATCAATGTTTTCAATCGCGTCCTCTGTTGTTACATCTGTCTTTGCAATGGTTTGTTGAAAAGGATAAAGGTTCACACAAACAATTTGAATAGGATCGATGTTATGTTCTTCAAGCTGCTTTTGGTGTTGTTCGTCATCATGTTTGGCAAGTAAGCCCCCATGAATGAATGGATTTAACGTTTTTACACGTCCTTCTAATATTTCTGGAAAGCCGGTAACTTCACTTACACTAAGAACTGGAATTCCCTGCTCTTGAAGTGCTTTTTTCGTTCCGCCCGTTGATATAATTTCAAAACCTAAGCTGACTAACTCTTTAGCAAAATCAGAAATACCATTTTTATCAGAAACACTAATAAGTGCGCGCTTTTTCGTCACTTTTAACTTCCCCTCTCGTTAACAGCATTTGCAAGATAGATGGATAAAGCTTATGCTCGATATTTTGAATTTTCCTTTGCAGACTCTCTCTTGTTTCCTTTTCACTTAGGCGGACACGTTCCTGGACAATGATGGGCCCCGTATCCATACCTTCATCAACATAATGGATGGTAACTCCACTCCATTTCGCTTTTGCAGCTAATGCCTGACCAATCGCGTCTTTACCAGGAAAGGCAGGAAGAATCGAAGGATGAATATTAACAATTCTTCCTGCATACTCCCCAAGCAATGTTGGGCCAATTAGCCTCATAAATCCTGCCAGTACGATAAATTCTACACCATAACTTGTTAATTTCTCCAAAATGGCTTTTTCATAAGCTTCTTTGGAGCTATATTCCTTTGGATTAAAGGAAAAGCTTGGAATATGGGCGATGTTAGCTCTCTCAACAGCATAGGCTCCAGGTTTGTCACAAACGAGGAGGGCAATGTCTGCCTTAAGCTCTCCTCTTTTCACTACATCCATAATCGCTTGAAAATTGCTTCCAGATCCTGAGGCAAAAACAGCAATTTTTTTCATCGACGACCACCGAAAGTAATGCCTTCTTCTGCCGTTACAACCCCGATTTCATAGGCAGTTTCTCCGCACTTTTTTAAATAATCCATCACATCTGCAGCGATATCTTTATCAACAGCCATCACCATGCCGATACCCATATTAAAAATATTATACATTTCCTGCGGTTCAATTTGGCCAACCGTAGTGATTAAATTAAAAATCGGTGGGATCTCCCAGCTTTTTTCATAAATCGCTGCTCCAAGTCCCTTAGGGAGCATCCGGGGTATATTCTCAATAAAACCGCCGCCAGTAATATGGGCCATACCTTTTATATCGAATTTCTTTAGAGTGGACAGAACCGGTTTCACATAAATTTTGGTTGGTTTTATTAACTCTTCTCCCAAGCTGCAGCCGAGTTCGTCAACATATTCCGTTAATGCCCAATTATTAAACACCTTTCTTACTAGTGAATAACCATTGCTGTGAATTCCACTTGACGCCAATCCGATTAGCACATCTCCAGGCTTAATGGATTCTCCTGTGATCAATTGGGATTTTTCACAAGCCCCAACCGTAAACCCCGCTAAGTCGTACTCATTTTCACTATATAATCCTGGCATTTCTGCTGTTTCTCCGCCGATAAGGGCACAGCCTGCCTGCTCACAACCGTCCGCAATTCCTTTTACAATTGCCTCAATCTTTTCAGGATCTGCCTTTCCACAGGCAATGTAATCTAAAAAGAACAAAGGCTCTGCCCCTTGGACCACAATATCATTGACGCACATCGCGACAGCATCAATACCGATTGTATCATGCTGATCCAGCCAAAAGGCAATCATCAACTTCGTACCCACTCCGTCCGTTCCGGATACAAGAACAGGCTCTTTTAAGTTAAGTGCTGACAGGTCAAACATCCCGCCGAACCCGCCAAGACTCCCTAATACACCTGCTCGGGCTGTTTTTTGTACATGCTTTTTCATTCTTTCAACAGCCTCATAGCCTGCTTCAATGTTTACGCCTGCCTGTGTATAAGCATTCGCCATGATGGTCCCCCCTATTTCTGATAATAATATTGGAGTGTATCTGGATAAATTTCAGTTGGATAGTCTCCAGTAAAGCAGCCAAGACAGAAGCCATTCGTTCCTTCGGTTTTCATGATTGCTCCTACCATTCCCTCTTTACTTAGGAACGTTAAGGAATCCGCACCAATCAACTGTCTAATTTCCTCAACTGATTTATCTGAAGCTATCAATTCTTCCTTCGAAGAGGTATCAATCCCATAGAAACAAGGGTTTTTAATCGGAGGGGAACTGATTACAACGTGTACCTCTGTCGCTCCTGCCTCTTTTAGCAGATTTACAATTCGTCTGCTCGTCGTTCCTCGTACGATAGAGTCATCAACCATAACGACACGTTTTCCTTCCACAACACCACGAACCGCAGACAACTTCATCTTTACACCTTGCTCCCGTAATGATTGGGTTGGCTGAATGAAGGTTCTGCCTACATATTTATTTTTAATTAATCCCATCTCATAAGGAATACCTGCCGCTTCTGCATAACCGATTGCTGCTGAAATACTGGAATCTGGAACTCCCGTTACTACATCGGCTTCAATTGGTGCTTCTACAGCCAATCTTTTCCCCATATTTTTACGGGCTGTATGAACATTGATTCCCTGGATATTGCTATCAGGTCTTGAAAAATAAACATACTCCATTGTACAAATCGACTTAGTTGAATTGAACGCAAATTGTTCTGAGGTTATTCCCTCTTCATTGATGATTAATAATTCTCCAGGTCTGATATCACGGATGTATTCAGCTCCAACAACATCAAACGCACAGGTTTCCGAAGCAACCACATAAGCATCTCCAAGACAGCCAAGTGAAAGTGGTCTTAATCCATGAGGATCAAGGGCAACCATTAGCTCATTCTCTGTTAGAATCAAATAAGCATACGCCCCTTTTAGCATCGAAAGTGCATTTTTCACCTGATCTTTTAATTGGGAGAATCCGCTTCTTCTTATTAAATGAGCTAAAACTTCCGTGTCAGAGCTTGTTTGAAAAATACTTCCCTGTGTTTCGAGTTGATGTTTAAGGGAATTAGCATTTACAAGATTACCATTATGAGCAAGAGCAAGGCTTCCAGTTTGGGAATGGAACAACAAAGGCTGGACATTCTCATATCCGCCGCCTCCAGCTGTTGCATATCGAACATGCCCAATCGCAGAGGTTCCCTTTAATTCTTCCATCACTTTTGCTGTAAAAATCTCTGAAACTAAGCCTTCACCTTTTACAACTCTAAGCTTCTCTCCGTTAGATACGACAATCCCTGTACCCTCTTGACCGCGGTGCTGCAGGCTATGGAGTCCGTAATAGGTAAGCTGTGCAGAGTCTGGATGTCCCCAGACCCCAAAAACTCCGCACTCTTCATTTAATCCCTTGATTTCAGCAAGCATGGGATAGCTCCTTTCCAGGCGTCCTTCAATTGGTTTACAGAAGCTTCTAAAACGATATTATTTTCAGCTGTGACTTTTAATGTCGCAGTATTATTTACTTCACCAATCTGTTTAGCAGCTACTAAGCTTTCAAACTCTTGTTGGTGTTCCTTTTTCACCGTTAAGAGGAAACGGGATTGTGTTTCACTAAATAATGCAGTAACTGGGTTGCCATCAATTGTGATGGCTGCACCTAGCTGTTCTTGGCCAAAAAGACTTTCAGCGACCGCAACACCTAGACCACCTTCAGAAAGGTCATGTGCCGATTGAACAACTCCTGCACGAATTGCAGCTAACACTTGATTCTGTCTTTCTTTTTCTAGTTGAATATTCAGTTCAGGCGCTTTACCAAAAATCCGTCCGTTTTGCAGTTTTTGTAACTCACTGCCTCCAAACTCAGGCTTTGTTTCTCCAACTAAGTAAATAAGGTCACCACTCGTTTTAAAGTTCTGAGTCGTAATATGATCAAGATCTGTTACCAAGCCCACCATTCCAATTACCGGTGTTGGGTAAATCGCTGTTCCACTTGTTTCGTTATATAAAGAGACGTTACCGCCAATTACCGGAGTTTCAAGAACGGTACAAGCCTCACTGATTCCATCTGCTGCTTTTTCAATCTGCCAGAACACTTCTGGTTTTTCTGGATTTCCAAAGTTAAGGTTATCGGTAATCGCTAATGGTTCGGCACCAGAGCAGACAATATTACGTGCTGCTTCTGCTACGGCAATTTTCCCGCCCACTTCTGGGTCTAAATAGACATAGCGTGAATTACAATCTGTCGTCATCGCTAATGCTTTTCGCGTACCACGTATCCGGACGACTGCAGCATCAGAACCTGGAGACACAACTGTATTGGTGCGCACCATATAGTCATATTGCTGATAAACCCATTCCTTACTTGCTATCGTCGGCTGACTTAATAGCTGTAGAAGCGTTTCTTTTGGATCATTAACCTGAGGAATATCCGTCTCCATAGCCTGGAATTCCTGATAATAAGCAGGAACTTTTGATGGTTTATGATAGACAGGAGCGTCTTCTGCTAAAGAGTCCACCGGAACATCCGCAACCACTTCTCCGTTATGGATTAACCTAAGTTTCTTGTCATCTGTTACATGACCGATAGCCACTGCCTCTAAATCGTACTTAGAGAATAGTTCGTTGATTTCTTGCTCTCTTCCCTTTTTAATAACAATCAACATACGTTCCTGGGATTCTGAAAGCATCATTTCATAAGCCGTCATTCCTGTTTCACGCTGTGGAACAAGATCTAGGTTCATTTCAATACCCATACCAGCTTTACTTGCCATTTCCGCTGAAGAACTTGTTAATCCGGCTGCACCCATATCCTGAATCCCTACAAGTGCATCGGAATGGATAAGCTCAAGACAAGCTTCTAGTAAAAGCTTTTCCATGAATGGATCGCCGACCTGAACGGCTGGACGGTTTTCATCGGATTGCTCGGTTAATTCTTCAGAAGCAAAGGTTGCGCCATGAATTCCATCACGTCCTGTTTTGGCACCAACATACATAACGGTATTGCCAACACCTTGTGCTAAGCCCTTCTTAATGTCTTTATGGTCAATCAAGCCGACACACATTGCATTAACTAAAGGATTTCCGTCATAGCTAGATTCAAACTGTACTTCACCGCCAACAGTTGGGATTCCAATACAGTTTCCGTACCCAGCAATTCCAGCAACTACTTCTTTAAACAAGTAACGGACCCTTGCTGAATCCAATTCACCGAAACGAAGTGAGTTTAATAGAGCAATAGGACGTGCTCCCATTGAGAAAATATCGCGGATAATGCCGCCTACACCCGTTGCTGCACCTTGGTATGGTTCAATGGCAGAAGGGTGGTTATGGCTTTCAATTTTAAAAACAACCGCTTGATTGTCACCGATATCAACAATGCCAGCACCTTCACCAGGACCTTGGAGGACTCTTTCACCTGTAATCGGGAATTTTTTCAGGACTGGCTTTGAATTCTTGTAACTGCAATGCTCTGACCACATAACCGAGAAAAGGCCTGTTTCAGTGTAGTTCGGCGTCCGCCCTAGGATATTTTCAATCAGCGTAAATTCTTCATCGGATAAGCCCATTTGCTGATAAAGTTTTTCTGTCTTTACTTGATCTGGTCTTGGTTCATGCTTTAACAACATTTGCTTCCCTCCAGCTTCTTACAATCGATTGAAATAATTTCAAGCCATCTGCCCCGCCTAATAACTCATCTACGGCTCTTTCAGGGTGAGGCATCATTCCAAGTACATTTCCTTTTTCATTGATAATTCCAGCTATATCTTCTAAGCTTCCGTTCGGGTTATCTTGGTAAGTAAAAACGATTTGGTTATTTTCTTTAAGCTTCGCGAGCGTTTCTTCGTCACAGTAGTAGTTTCCTTCACCATGAGCGACAGGGATCGAAATCGTTTCTCCTTGCGCGTAGGCGCTAGAAAACATCGACTGATTGTTCACTACCTTTAATTCAACTGGTTTACAGATAAACGAAAGACTTTCATTTCGTCTCATAGCCCCAGGCAGCAATCCTGCTTCTAGTAATATTTGAAATCCGTTGCAGACACCTAGAATTGGTTTCCCTGCTTCTGATGCTTTTACAACTGCTTGCATGACCTTACTAAAACGAGCAATGGCACCTGTACGTAAATAATCACCATATGAAAAACCACCAGGAAGTAAGATTCCATCAAACTCATCTAAACTTTCTGTGTCATGCCATACATATTCTACCTGCTCACCAAGTTCATCCTTTATCGCATGGTACATATCGATGTCACAGTTAGACCCTGGAAAAACGATGACTGCAAACTTCACTGAGGAACACACTCCTCTACTTCATAACGGTAATCTTCAATAACTGGATTAGCGAGCAATTTGCTGCAAACCTCATTAATTACTTCATCAAGGTCACGTTCTGATTTTTCAAGAGTTAGTTCCATATATTTACCGATTCGAACATCAGATACTTCCGGATAATTTAATGATTGAAGTGAATGGGTCACTGCTTTCCCCTGTGGATCTAGTACACTTTCTCTTAACGTCACATATACCTTTACTTTATACATGCTGTTTTCCCCCTAATCTGGCTAAAATGGTTTCATACGCTTCTGTTAGACTGCCTAGGTCGCGACGGAATACATCCTTATCGAGCTTTTCATTTGTCTTTTTATCCCAAAGTCTACAAGTGTCTGGTGAAATCTCATCTGCTAATAAAATGTTACCTTCAGCGTCTTTACCAAACTCAAGTTTAAAGTCTATAAGATTAATTCCTAATTCGTTAAAAAAGCTTGATAAAACTGTATTAATTTTTAGTGCTTTTTCTTTTAAGATGGTTAGTTCCTCTGTTGTTGCTATGTTCAATTCGTAGATATGGCCAGTGGTTAGCAATGGGTCACCAAGGTCATCATTTTTTAAATAAAATTCAACTAATGGCTTTGTTAACTCTTTACCTTCTTCGATTCCTAATCGCTTGGAAAGACTTCCTGCAGCGATATTGCGAACGACAACTTCAAGCGGAATAATGGTTACCCTCTTTACCAGCTGTTCTGTTTCAGAAATTCGCTTAATAAAATGCGATGGGATACCCTGTTCCTGAAGCTTTAAAAATAGCAAACTAGTAATTTCGTTATTCAAACGGCCTTTACCCGTTATATCTGCCTTCTTTTGCCCGTTGAAGGCTGTTGCCGAATCTTTATATTCAATTAAAACAGTTTGTTCATCTTCTGTTCTAAAAATCCGCTTCGCTTTTCCTTCATAGAGAAGTTCTCTCATTAAGAATCACTCCTATTTCGCAATATTGGGAATCTTCTAGGTAATATTGGCCACCTTTAGTGACCAATTTTTCAGTTTTTCTTGAATTTCGGTCACTCATATCCTTCATGAGTGACCACTTTTTCAGTTTTTCATCGATTCTGGTCACTCATCACCTTCATAAGTGACCACTTTCTCATTTTTCACTGGATTTCGGTCACTCATCGCCTTTACGAATGACTAATACCCTTAGCCGTTCAACCCTAATCGATCAAAGATGGTATCAACATGCTGCAGGTGGTAGTTGTAATCGAAGCAGTCTGCAATTTCTTCTGCCGAAAGCAGGCTGGTAATCTTCGCATCTCCTTCAACCAATCCTCGGAATGGCACTTGATTATCCCATGATTCCGCTGTTTTTGGCTGCACGGTATCGTAAGCTTCTTCACGCGATAATCCCTTATCAATCAACGCAAGCAGTACACGTTGTGAGTAAATCAATCCTAGCGTACGGTCCATGTTACGCTTCATGTTTTCAGGATAAACAGTTAGGTTTTTAATGATGTTGCCAAATCGATTTAACATGTAGTTCAAGGCAATCGTTGCATCTGGTAAAATGATTCGCTCTGCAGAAGAGTGTGAAATATCACGCTCATGCCATAGGGGAACATTTTCATAGGCTGTCATCATATAGCCGCGAATTACACGAGCAAGACCAGTCATATTTTCAGACCCAATTGGATTTCGTTTATGAGGCATAGCCGAAGATCCTTTTTGACCTTTTGCAAAAAACTCTTCCACTTCACGAGTTTCACTTTTTTGCAATCCACGAACTTCAACCGCAAACTTTTCAACCGAAGTCGCAATCAATGCAAGAGTGGCCATATAGTGCGCGTGACGGTCACGTTGCAAGGTTTGAGTTGAGATTGGTGCAGGCTGGGTACCCAGTTTTTCACACACATATTGTTCGACAAACGGGTTGATATTCGCGTACGTTCCAACTGCTCCAGAAATCTTCCCAAACTCCACACCAGCAGCCGCCTGATTGAATCGTTCCAGGTTACGTTTCATTTCTTCATACCATAGAGCAAGCTTTAATCCAAATGTAGTTGGTTCAGCGTGCACCCCGTGCGTACGTCCCATCATAACAGTAAATTTATGCTCGATTGCTTTGTTCTTTAAGATTTCAATAAAGTTTTCTAGGTCTTTCCGGATAATCGCATTGGCTTGCTTTAGTAAGTAAGAAAGTGCAGTATCAACCACATCCGTTGAAGTTAATCCGTAATGCACCCACTTGCGCTCTTCCCCTAATGTCTCGGATACTGCGCGCGTAAAAGCAACGACATCATGTCTTGTTTCTTCTTCGATTTCTTTAATCCGTTCAATATTAAAGGATGCATTTTCACGAAGCTTCTTTACGTCCTCTTTCGGAATTTCGCCTAACTCTGCCCATGCCTCACATGCAAGGATTTCAACCTCTAGCCAAGCATTAAAACGGTTTTCATCTGTCCATATTGCACCCATTTCAGGTCTCGTATAACGATCAATCATCTTTTTGCCTCCAGACTTTTATCTTCCCAAATCAAACTTTTCTCAACTTCTTCAATGGCAGTCTCAACAGAATCACAAAGAATGGTTACATGCCCCATTTTTCTTTTGAATTTTGCCTCACTTTTACCATATAAATGAACTTTCCAATCACGTACGTTTGTTACTTTATCTAACACGTTTTGAACATGCTCTCCTAATATATTTACCATAACGGCAGGCTTTAATAGCTCTGTCTTACCGAGGGGCAGGTTACACACAGCCCTGATATGCTGTTCGAATTGTGATGTTTCACATGCCTCTATCGTATAATGCCCTGAATTATGCGGTCTAGGAGCGAGTTCATTTATGTAAATGTTATCCCCCGCTGTTAAAAACATTTCAACCGCCAGTGTTCCCACTAACTCAAATGCATTAGCAAGTTGTATCGCAGATTGAATTGCCCTATCCTCCGCTTGTTTACTAATACGTGCTGGAGCAATGGTTTGGTGGAGTATATTATCCTGATGAATATTTTCTCCAACCGGGAATACCGCTGTTTCACCTTTTGCACTTCTAACGATAATGACTGAAATTTCTTTCGTAAAAGAAATCCATTTTTCCAAGATACATTGTCCGTTTTCAAGAAGGACTTGAGCCTTTTCAATATCCTGACTATTTTTAAGAACTACTTGCCCTTTGCCGTCATAACCGCCTCGCGCTGTTTTCAATACAACGGGATAGCCAAGCTGTTCACAATTTTCATGAAGGTCATTCAAGGAATTAATCACCGCATATGGCGCCACCTGGACACCAGCGTTTGCAATTGCTGCTTTTTCTTTCACGCGGTCTTGAGTAATTTCTAGTAAGTTCTTACCTTGTGGCACATAAGCTTGATTACATAGCCATTCTAACGCTCGGGCATCGATATTTTCAAATTCATACGTAATGACATCACTTACTTCAGCGAGCTTCCTTATCGCGTCTAAATCATCATAGTCACCAATTACCTTATAATCTGCCACCTGACCGCAAGGAGAATCTTCAACAGGGTCTAATACAGCAATTCGATAACCCATTGCTCTTGCGGAAAGGGCCATCATTCTTCCCAGCTGGCCGCCGCCAATTATTCCGATTGTCTGACCCGGTAAAATAGCTTCATTAGACAAGTTGATCACTACTTTCTATTACCGTCATTTTAGACTCCAAACGGACTTGTTCTAATCGTTCTTGTATTTTCGAGTCGGTAATCGATACAATTTGGGCTGCCAATAACCCTGCATTGGTTGCCCCTGCTTTACCAATTGCCACCGTTGCCACCGGTACACCTGCTGGCATTTGCACGATAGACAATAATGAGTCCATTCCATTCAATGCCTTTGATTGAACAGGAACCCCGATAACTGGCAGAGTTGTCTTTGCTGCAACCATACCAGGTAAATGTGCCGCTCCACCTGCACCAGCGATAATCACTTTAATTCCTCTTACTCTAGCATTCTCTGCAAAATCAAACATTAAATCTGGAGTGCGGTGGGCTGAAACCACCTTTTTTTCATACGGAACCTCTAGCTGGTCAAGGATTTCACAAGTGTGCTTCATCGTTTCCCAATCTGATTTGCTCCCCATTATTACCGCCACAATCGGATTCATGTTCTCTCTCCTTTGTCTAGCGCAAGCAGCCAGGAAAAATTGAACTGCATTTTTCCCAGGGCTCTTACGATTCTCTTCGTTTACCAATATAAAAAGCCCAAAACAGTTACTTCCCCAATTTTCATAAAATGAGAGAAAGCAGTCTGTCCGGGCTGAAATCGGCACAGTAAAATACCTTGAAACGAACGATTCGTTTCCGGCATTTCCACTTCCCCTCATAGTCCAATCATTTACGGTAATTGGGTAGATACTTATGGGCCATATTCCCATTATTATACGAGGGTGTTACGCTATATATTTTTTCGACACCTTTATATTACAATTTAAGGGGCAAATGGTCAATAAAAACGAACGATTTTATTTTTTCAAAAACTAACGTTCGTTTTTAATCAATACTTACGCCCTCAAAGACAATCTGCCTTCCAACCGGTTCATAGGAAGTTTCCTTTCCACTAATTACCTCCTGAAAGATTGGTTTTTCCGTGCGGCGAACAGGTATAAATCCCTGTTTTTTCATCCTTTCTAAACAAGCATCAATACTTTCATTTTCTTGTACCTCAAATTTCATTTTCTTTTTACTCATGAAAATAACTTCCCTTTCTTTACTGACTTTACCCAAAAGCCGCCATGGATGGCCTTTGGTTCATAGGAAATAATGAATGCTTTTGAATCCAAACTTTTAATTGTATCGTATAATTTAAGTTCGAATTTTCTTGGAGTCAAAATTTGAAGGGCCATTCGGTCGCCCTCAAGGCCATGAGCTGCCCAATTCGTCACCCCAAATCCCTTTTCTCTTAAAATCTTAGGTAAATTCTTATCGTATTCTTTTGTTATTACATTAACCGTAATATACCCCAAAGCAAGCTTTTCCTCAATTTTCATCCCAACAATAACCCCAATACCATACCCCACCGCATAAGCAATAAGATTTTGAATTTCATTAAGGTTATTCAGAACAAGCCCAAGACCTAACACATAAATAACTACCTCAATCATACTAAGAAACGCCGCCAAATATCGCTGGCCTTTTAACGTTAGTATCATTCTTATCGTAAAAAAAGAAACATAAACGATATTGATAATTAAGATAACCAAAATCATCATGAAACTATTTTCTAACAAAGACTAAACCTCCATTTCAGCAATCCTTTTTCGTTATTTTGTTAGTTTAACCTTTTTTATTATTTTTTTCATTAAAATAGGACCTGCCGCTTTGACAGGTCCCACTTCATTATTAGATTAGCGTCTTTTTCAAATTCCTTAAATAATGATGACGGATGAATAAGAAATAAATGACTTGAGCAATAAAGAAGCACGCAAGTACAATCATCATCTCAGTAGCAATGGACATTGTGAAAAGACTTTGCAATGCCATGTAAGCAAAAACACTGTGAATCATTGCTACGATGATAGGAACAAAGAAAAGGAGGACAAGCTGGCGGGTAACAATCTTATTTAGCTCCCCATCCGTCAAGCCAACCTTTTTAATGGTTAAATACAAGCGGCGGTCGTATTCTAAATCTGCATACAGGCGGAAATACAAGAAACTGCCAGCAGCAATAAAGAAGAATGCGCCAGTAAGCAGGGCAACAAACAAACTCATCCGATACATGCTCATTTTAAGATGATACAAGGTACCACTAACCGTCATGGCGTATTCTTTTGGATCAATAGCCTCATCGTCCCTTGGAGCATAAGCAGCTCCATCTTCTACAAGATGATCAGCGATCCCGGCTGTTTTTTCAAACTCATCTGTATAAAAGCCGATAAATGTATCCGTGCTTGCCGCTGAAAGTTTTTGATACAAGTCATCACTAATGACAAGACCTTCACTAAATAAAATTTGATAAGGAAAAACAACATGTTCTGTTTCCTTATTTTGTAGCAGCTTAATCTTCTCTTGTTTTAATGTATAGGTCTGGTGATCAAAGGTCTCAAGTGACGCTGTTAGCAATGCTAAGCTTTCTGTCCCTGCTAACTCCTTCTCTGTAAAAGAATAACCAGCCATTTCGGATGACTTTTTATAATCAGAAAATGCTACTACTGGCACCCTCTCGCGTGCATATTCGTCAGATGAATCAATAATTTCAATATATTTAATAGGAATTTTTAGTGTAGAATAAACTACATTTTTCTCTTTTAACTCCTGTTTGATTTGCTGTAAGTTTTGCTCGTGAATGGGGTGTTCACCCTTTGCAATATAACTTATTGCCGCGGGATAATTATCGCGAAATTCCTTCGTCAACACATTCATAGATGCAAGTGTTCCCACTGCACAAAAAGCGACTGTGGAAACGATGGTAACCATGAAAAACATCCGGGCATTATCCTTTAAGCGGTATGCAAGACTTGAGAAGGTAATCAAATTTGTTTTCTTCCAAAAAAGTAAACGATTCTTTTGAAGCAATTTAGTAAGGAATAAAGACAGTTGGGTATAAAAGAAATAGGTTCCAATAATGGTCATTCCAATAACAGGTAGAATTCGAAAAAACATCGTTTCTAGTGTGGTTGTTGCCGCTAGGTAATAACCCGTAATTAATAGAATCGCAGACAAGATTGAGAGCACTTTAGAAACCTTTGGCTCTTTTTTCGGCTTTTCACCTGCCTGAAATAAATCAATTAACTTATTAACTCTAACTAAAGTCGTAGTAAAAATAAAAATACATAAGAATAATACCAAAAAGGCTCCGACCGTCCACCCTAGTGCTTTTCCTGATAAATAGAATGGCAGTGACTCTATTCCAATCATTCTCGAGCCGATCATCAAAAACAATTTACCTGTGATGATCCCTGCGCCAATCCCAGTAATAATAGCAGCAATACCGATCAACATATTTTCTAAAAAAACCATGGTGTTTAACTGGTTTCTCGTCATGCCATGCATCATTAAGATTCCAAATTCCCGTTTACGAGACTTCAAAAATGTGCTGACTGAGTATAGAACAAACAAGAAAGAAAATACGTACATGATCACTTCTGCCGCTGACATCAGTTCAATCGCAGTGGAAGCAGTTACCCCTTCTTTAATATCAGGATGAAAAATAAACAAAGCATAAACAAAGAAAATCATAACTGAGAACGCGCTGCTTAAAAAGTAGGCCGCGTAGGTCCGCTTATTGCGGATTACATTTCTAAAGGCGAATTGTCGAAAGGTCATGACTATTCCCCCCTAGCAATGCCAGCATATCAATGATTTTTTGGAAAAATGCCTGGCGATTATCTCCTCGATAAATTTCGTTATAAAGCTGTCCATCTTTAATAAAAATAACCCGGTTGCAGTAACTCGCTGCAACGGCATCATGTGTCACCATTAAAGCAGTAGCCCCATCTTCTTTATTAATCGTTGAGATGGTTTCCATAACATCTTTAGCAGATTTTGAATCTAAGTTACCAGTAGGTTCATCTGCTAAAATGAGCGCAGGCTGATGAATAATCGCCCGAGCGATTGCTGTTCTTTGCATCTGTCCACCAGAAATCTCATACGTACGCTTTTTTAAAATGGAGTCAATCCCAAGTTTTTTTGCAACCTGTTGCAGTTTCTTATCCATCTCACTAACCTTCACTCCATCTAACGTAAGTGGAAGGACGATATTCTCCTCTACGGTTAGAGTATCAAGTAAATTAAAATGTTGAAAAACAAACCCAAGTTCATGCCTGCGGAACAATGCAGTATCTTTTCGATTTAATTGATGAGGATTTTTGCCATTGATTATGACTTCGCCTGAACTAGGCTGATCGATGGTGGAAATTAAATTTAACAGGGTCGTTTTTCCGCTCCCAGATGGACCCATTATGCCAACAAATTCACCTTTTTCAATTGAAAAATTAATATTATCCAAGGCTTTGTGCGCTACTTTTCCCTCATATATTTTTGCTAATTGTTTTACTGTTAAAATAGACAAGACCTTCACTCCTTGTTCTTTATTTCATGTCTCTATCTTAACTAGTAAAGGCCGTTCGTAACCACTTCATAAACTTACAGTTAGCTTACAAGATTGTAAGGATTTTTTATTAGAAAATAATTCTTACAGTTGTCCCTCTATTTAACATTGATTCAATCTCTACTCTGTGCCCTAGTTTATCGCATATTTGCTTAACCAGAAAAAGCCCCATTCCGGTTGACTCTTGGAAGTTTCGTCCATTTTCACCCGTAAAGTAGGGATCAAAAACTCTAGGCAAGTCACTCTTAGGGATTCCTACACCCTGGTCCTGAATTTCTAAAATAACCTTCGCTCCACGTTTATACCCTTTTACGAAAATTTTCTGATTCTCTTCCTTTGTATACCTTACTGCATTTGTAATAATCTGAGTTAAAACAAAAGAAAGCCATTTTTCATCTGACGTTATTCTTAACCCTTCTTCCAATTGCAAGGAAGGAAAAACACGATTTCGGATAAATAGCCGTTTTTGGCTGGATGTAACTGAACGCACGACCTCTTCTAAGGAAAGCAATTCAACGTAAAAGTCATGTTCAAATTCATCTAGGCGGGCTGTATATAAGACCATATCTAAGCCTTTTTTCATACGATCTAGTTCATCACCGATTGCTGTAAATCGGGGATCATCCTCATCTTGGATCATTAAATGCATAACAGATAAGGGGGTTTTCATTTGGTGAACCCATTGATTAATAAACTGAATATGATTCTTTAATTTATGCTGATAATGATGTAAACCATTTTGATACTGACGATATTGACTTTTCAATAATAGATGTAGACCAGCTGCTAATGGCGCTCTAGAACCTTCCTCAATAAACTCACTCAATGATGCATGTGGTTCTTCCAGACGCTTATAAAAGTTCCGATGTGTTAAATATCGATAAATCAAATACCCCACTAGCAAGCAGCTGCTAAGAATTGCCGCATAAAGACTAATGGAATAATCTCGATACCCATCCAGCCAAAAAACAAACAATATAAGTCCCAGTTGAGCTATATACACTAAAATTAAAGGTATCTGTTCTTTTATGAAAAGTTTCAAGACTGCATACCCCAATTAGGTGAAAGGCGATATCCTTGTCCACGAATCGTTTGCAATGCATCCTCAATTTTTAATGCCAATAACTTCTTCCGTACACGGGTGATATAAACATTTAATGTATTGTCATCAACAAAAACTTGATCATCCCAAATTTTTTCTAGCAAGCGATCGCGGCTGACGACCCTCTCCGACTTTCTCATTAATTCTTCTATAATTTTAGCCTCTGTATGGCTGATTTCTACCTTATGATTTTGATAGGTCAGAGTTAATCTTTCAGTATCTAGTTTTAAGCCACCTATATCGATCGTTCGATTACCATGGGCACTAGCAAGTTCCCCATAAGCGCGACGAAGGTGGCTGTTGATTTTTGCTACTGCAATGTCGTAATCAAATGGTTTTGTGATGTAATCATCAGCTCCATTTTCAAGAGCCATCACCTGGTCCATTTTTCCTTCCCTAGCTGAAATAAAAATAATAGGACAGGTGGATACCTTACGAATTTGACGGCACCAATAATAACCATCGAATTTAGGTAAATTAACATCAAGCAAGACGAGATGAGGGGAATACATTTCAAATTGATCTAAAACACTATCAAAGATTTCAACTGACTGAGTATCAAAACCGAATTTATGTAAATGGTCCTCAAGCAAGGTAACAAGTTGTTTATCATCTTCAACGATAAAAATTTTAAACATGATTTTCTCCTTTTTTTTGGAAATCATAGGCGGTGGCTTAGTAATTTAATTCTATATTAGTTTAACAAAAGTTTTCTTAGGAAAAAAAGAAAAGTCCATCAAAACCATTAAGATAGGTGAAGATGAATTCTTTGCCTCTTACAATTGAATTATGGTCTCATGGAAAGAAGTGGGGTTGGGATGAGGGGGTTGGCTTATATACGGGGTCCTAATATATTGGACGGCCAGGCAAGCTTTACGTGCCTGGCTTTCTCCAAAATTATTTTTCTTCGATTAATCTATTCGTTAAAGTACCTAATTTTTCTACTTCAACGGTTATTACATCACCAGGCTTTAGGTAAACTCTCTTTTCCCGTGGGTAGCCTATGATCACACCGGCTGGAGTTCCAGTAAGGATCACATCACCAGGTGTAAGAGTCATATGCTGCGAAATATAGCTGACAATTTCATCTACATAAAAAATCATATCAGATGTATTGGAATCTTGACGTTTTTCACCATTTACAAAGGTTTTTAATTGTAAATTGTTAGGATTACCAACTTCATCTGCTGTTACGAGATAAGGACCTATTGGACTGAAGTCATCGCATGTTTTTCCAAGTAACCATTGGTTTGTCCTTTTCTGGAGGTCACGCGCTGATAAATCATTAGCTGTACAGTAGCCAAATACATAATCTAATGCCCTTTCTTTACTTACATACTTTGCTTCCTTCCCAATTACTACTCCTAATTCCACTTCGTAATCCAGCCTTTGTGTTACCTTTGGCACAGCAATCTCACATTTATGCCCTGTTAATGCATTATTAAATTTACTAAATAATATGGGTACTTCTGGATATGGAGAATTTGTTTCATCCGCATGTTTACGATAGTTTAAACCCACACAAATAATTTTGTTTGGTTCTGTAACACAAGGACCCCATTCAACTTCTTCTTCATTTTTAAGATAAGTTGTTCTATTTTCTTCTGTTGGCAGATTTGCTATATAGTTCTCGAGTGCAGTAGTGGCTTTATGACCGCCTGCGATTACGTCCATAATATTTGTATGTACCTGATTATTGGGGCTAACTTTTAATGCCTCATCAAGGTCAATGAGGCACTTCTCCACTTTTACGCCTAACACATGTTTGCCTTCTTTATTAATTGTTACTAGTTTCATAATTGATTATCCTCCTGTTTTTGCGTCGTTATCAACTGATTTCTCTATTACATACTTTTAATCCTTCTTTTACTTTAATTAATTAAAGTGTGTTATTTATTTAAGCGAAGAATTAATAAGGTGGGTAGGAAAGAGGCAGGAGGATAAAACGGAAAAGTGGAGTTTGATTCCCTCTATCATTGGAAAATTGAGCTCTGGGGCACCAAAGAGGGGCTTTGGTTCCCTCTATTCATAAAATATCGAACTCTTGGAAATCAAAGATGGGGTTGATTTCCTCTTCGCTTGAAAAATTAGGTACTAATATACGCTATTCATTACCGTTATCACTAATATTGGCATTGTATGGGCACGATTAACCTCCAATCGTTACCTCCTTTTCTAAAAAGGAGGTAACGATTCTCTGATTATTGTTACCTTTTTCTATAAAAAACCCGCTGCAAGGGAACGATTCTCCTACTAATACGGCAACAAAACAAAAAAACACAACCCTCAATAGGTTGTGTTTCATTTTGCCTGGCAACGTCCTACTCTCACAGGGACAAAGTCCCAACTACCATCGGCGCTGAGAAGCTTAACTTCCGTGTTCGGTATGGGAACGGGTGTGACCTTCTCGCCATTGCTGCCAGACTATAAGTTTGAGGTATCATTCCCTCAAAACTAGATAATTTCAGAAGAAGTTTGTAAAACGAGTTTCGCTTTTAAAAATTGGTTAAGTCCTCGAACGATTAGTATCAGTCAGCTCCACATGTTACCACGCTTCCACCTCTGACCTATCAACCTGATCATCTTTCAGGGTTCTTACTAGCTTGACGCTATGGGAAATCTCATCTTGAGGGGGGCTTCATGCTTAGATGCTTTCAGCACTTATCCCGTCCGCACATAGCTACCCAGCGATGCCTTTGGCAAGACAACTGGTACACCAGCGGTGCGTCCATCCCGGTCCTCTCGTACTAAGGACAGCTCCTCTCAAATTTCCTGCGCCCACGACGGATAGGGACCGAACTGTCTCACGACGTTCTGAACCCAGCTCGCGTACCGCTTTAATGGGCGAACAGCCCAACCCTTGGGACCGACTACAGCCCCAGGATGCGATGAGCCGACATCGAGGTGCCAAACCTCCCCGTCGATGTGGACTCTTGGGGGAGATAAGCCTGTTATCCCCGGGGTAGCTTTTATCCGTTGAGCGATGGCCCTTCCATGCGGAACCACCGGATCACTAAGCCCGACTTTCGTCCCTGCTCGACTTGTAGGTCTCGCAGTCAAGCTCCCTTGTGCCTTTACACTCTGCGAATGATTTCCAACCATTCTGAGGGAACCTTTGGGCGCCTCCGTTACTCTTTAGGAGGCGACCGCCCCAGTCAAACTGCCCACCTGACACTGTCTCCCACCCCGATAAGGGGTGCGGGTTAGAATTTCAATACAGCCAGGGTAGTATCCCACCGACGCCTCCACCGAAGCTGGCGCTCCGGTTTCTCAGGCTCCTACCTATCCTGTACAAGCTGTACCAAAATTCAATATCAGGCTACAGTAAAGCTCCACGGGGTCTTTCCGTCCTGTCGCGGGTAACCTGCATCTTCACAGGTACTATAATTTCACCGAGTCTCTCGTTGAGACAGTGCCCAGATCGTTACGCCTTTCGTGCGGGTCGGAACTTACCCGACAAGGAATTTCGCTACCTTAGGACCGTTATAGTTACGGCCGCCGTTTACTGGGGCTTCGATTCAGAGCTTCGCTTGCGCTAACCCCTCCTCTTAACCTTCCAGCACCGGGCAGGCGTCAGCCCCTATACTTCGCCTTGCGGCTTCGCAGAGACCTGTGTTTTTGCTAAACAGTCGCCTGGGCCTATTCACTGCGGCTCTTCGAGGCTATTCACCTCAAAAAGCACCCCTTCTCCCGAAGTTACGGGGTCATTTTGCCGAGTTCCTTAACGAGAGTTCTCTCGCTCACCTTAGGATTCTCTCCTCGCCTACCTGTGTCGGTTTGCGGTACGGGCACCTTTTATCTCGCTAGAGGCTTTTCTTGGCAGTGTGGAATCAGGAACTTCGGTACTATATTTCCCTCGCCATCACAGCTCAGCCTTTACGGTAAGCGGATTTTCCTACTTACCAGCCTAACTGCTTGGACGCGCATATCCAACAGCGCGCTTACCCTATCCTCCTGCGTCCCCCCATCACTCAAACGATAAAGAGGTGGTACAGGAATATCAACCTGTTGTCCATCGCCTACGCCTTTCGGCCTCGGCTTAGGTCCCGACTAACCCTGAGAGGACGAGCCTTCCTCAGGAAACCTTAGGCATACGGTGGACGGGATTCTCACCCGTCTTTCGCTACTCATACCGGCATTCTCACTTCTAAGCGCTCCACCAGTCCTTACGGTCTAGCTTCAACGCCCTTAGAACGCTCTCCTACCACTGACACCATACGGTGTCAATCCACAGCTTCGGTGTTACGTTTAGCCCCGGTACATTTTCGGCGCAGAGTCACTCGACCAGTGAGCTATTACGCACTCTTTAAATGGTGGCTGCTTCTAAGCCAACATCCTGGTTGTCTAAGCAACTCCACATCCTTTTCCACTTAACGTAAACTTTGGGACCTTAGCTGGTGGTCTGGGCTGTTTCCCTTTTGACTACGGATCTTATCACTCGCAGTCTGACTCCCACGGATAAGTCTTTGGCATTCGGAGTTTGTCTGAATTCGGTAACCCGATGAGGGCCCCTAGTCCAAACAGTGCTCTACCTCCAAGACTCTTACAACGTGAGGCTAGCCCTAAAGCTATTTCGGAGAGAACCAGCTATCTCCAAGTTCGATTGGAATTTCTCCGCTACCCACACCTCATCCCCGCACTTTTCAACGTGCGTGGGTTCGGGCCTCCATCCAGTGTTACCTGGACTTCACCCTGGACATGGGTAGATCACCTGGTTTCGGGTCTACGACCACATACTCAAACGCCCTATTCAGACTCGCTTTCGCTGCGGCTCCGTCTCTTCAACTTAACCTTGCATGTAATCGTAACTCGCCGGTTCATTCTACAAAAGGCACGCCATCACCCATGAACGGGCTCTGACTACTTGTAGGCACACGGTTTCAGGATCTTTTTCACTCCCCTTCCGGGGTGCTTTTCACCTTTCCCTCACGGTACTGGTTCACTATCGGTCACTAGGGAGTATTTAGCCTTGGGAGATGGTCCTCCCAGCTTCCGACCGGATTTCTCGTGTCCGGCCGTACTCAGGATCCACTCAGGAGGGAACGAAGTTTCAACTACAGGGTTTTTACCTTCTATGACGGACCTTTCCAGATCGCTTCATCTACCCCGTTCCTTTGTAACTCCATGTTGAGTGTCCTACAACCCCAAGAGGCAAGCCTCTTGGTTTGGGCTATGTCCCGTTTCGCTCGCCGCTACTCAGGGAATCGCGTTTGCTTTCTCTTCCTCCGGGTACTTAGATGTTTCAGTTCCCCGGGTCTGCCTTCAATACCCTATGTATTCAGGTAAAGATACTGCTCCATTACGAGCAGTGGGTTCCCCCATTCGGAAATCTCCGGATCAAAGCTTACTTACAGCTCCCCGAAGCATATCGGTGTTAGTCCCGTCCTTCATCGGCTCCTAGTGCCAAGGCATCCACCGTGCGCCCTTTCTAACTTAACCTAAAAGGTTATTTTCTTCTTAATTACTTAAGAGAGAAAAACTAATGTGGCGATTCTCGGTTTTACTTTGACTTCTTCTTACGATTATCTAGTTTTCAAAGAACGATTAAAAAAAGCTTTGAGAGAATTGCTCCCTCAAAACTAAACAAACAAGTAACAGTCAACGTTTTATCAGTCCACAAGGACTGCATTATCCTTAGAAAGGAGGTGATCCAGCCGCACCTTCCGATACGGCTACCTTGTTACGACTTCACCCCAATCATCTGTCCCACCTTAGGCGGCTGGCTCCTTGCGGTTACCCCACCGACTTCGGGTGTTACAAACTCTCGTGGTGTGACGGGCGGTGTGTACAAGGCCCGGGAACGTATTCACCGCGGCATGCTGATCCGCGATTACTAGCGATTCCGGCTTCATGTAGGCGAGTTGCAGCCTACAATCCGAACTGAGAATGGTTTTATGGGATTGGCTAAACCTCGCGGTCTTGCAGCCCTTTGTACCATCCATTGTAGCACGTGTGTAGCCCAGGTCATAAGGGGCATGATGATTTGACGTCATCCCCACCTTCCTCCGGTTTGTCACCGGCAGTCTCCTTAGAGTGCCCAACTAAATGCTGGCAACTAAGAACAAGGGTTGCGCTCGTTGCGGGACTTAACCCAACATCTCACGACACGAGCTGACGACAACCATGCACCACCTGTCACTCTGTTCCCCGAAGGGAAACGTCCTATCTCTAGGAGTGTCAGAGGATGTCAAGACCTGGTAAGGTTCTTCGCGTTGCTTCGAATTAAACCACATGCTCCACCGCTTGTGCGGGCCCCCGTCAATTCCTTTGAGTTTCAGCCTTGCGGCCGTACTCCCCAGGCGGAGTGCTTAATGCGTTAGCTGCAGCACTAAAGGGCGGAAACCCTCTAACACTTAGCACTCATCGTTTACGGCGTGGACTACCAGGGTATCTAATCCTGTTTGCTCCCCACGCTTTCGCGCCTCAGCGTCAGTTACAGACCAGAAAGCCGCCTTCGCCACTGGTGTTCCTCCACATCTCTACGCATTTCACCGCTACACGTGGAATTCCGCTTTCCTCTTCTGTACTCAAGTCCCCCAGTTTCCAATGACCCTCCACGGTTGAGCCGTGGGCTTTCACATCAGACTTAAAGGACCGCCTGCGCGCGCTTTACGCCCAATAATTCCGGACAACGCTTGCCACCTACGTATTACCGCGGCTGCTGGCACGTAGTTAGCCGTGGCTTTCTGGTTAGGTACCGTCAAGGTACCGGCAGTTACTCCGATACTTGTTCTTCCCTAACAACAGAGCTTTACGACCCGAAGGCCTTCATCGCTCACGCGGCGTTGCTCCGTCAGACTTTCGTCCATTGCGGAAGATTCCCTACTGCTGCCTCCCGTAGGAGTCTGGGCCGTGTCTCAGTCCCAGTGTGGCCGATCACCCTCTCAGGTCGGCTACGCATCGTCGCCTTGGTGAGCCATTACCTCACCAACTAGCTAATGCGCCGCGGGCCCATCTGTAAGTGTCAGCGTGAACCGACTTTCAGCTTTTCCACATGAGAGGAAAAGGATTATCCGGTATTAGCTCCGGTTTCCCGAAGTTATCCCAGTCTTACAGGCAGGTTGCCCACGTGTTACTCACCCGTCCGCCGCTAACCTTTAGGAGCAAGCTCCTAAAGATTCGCTCGACTTGCATGTATTAGGCACGCCGCCAGCGTTCGTCCTGAGCCAGGATCAAACTCTCCAAGAAAGTTGATATAGCTCATTTTGTTACGTTGGCTTAGCTTTTATAAAAAGCTAAAAAATTGTTTGTTGACGTTCTTGTTTGTTTAGTTTTCAATGAGCAATTTTTATAGCGACAAAAACTATCATATCATGCAACTTCATTA